>NZ_AZND01000010.1:0-40196 GCF_000576205.1 Methylibium sp. T29
CGTCCCAGCCCAGCCAGTCGACCAGCACGTCGTCGCCGTGCTGGTCGAGCAGGGGCGGCGGCCGGCGCGTCTGCGCCGGCGTGGCCGACAGCTTGAGTGGGCTGGCGACCAGTCGCAGCGTGTCGGTCAGCGGGTGGTCGACCGGCTCGACCATGCCGCGTGCCAGCACCTGGGGGTCGGCGAACACCTGGTCGAGCGCGTTGATCGGTCCGCAGGGCAGCTTCGCCGCCTCCAGGGCCGCCAGCCAGTCGTCGCGCCGACGCTGTCGCATCAGCGCGGCGAGCACCGGCACCAGCGCGGCGCGATGGCGCACCCGGTCGGCGTTGGTCGCGAAGCGCGGATCGGCGGCCAGCTCGGGCCGCCCGGCGACCTCGCAGAAGCGGGTGAACTGCGCATCGTTGCCGATCGCCAGGATCACGTGGCCATCGGCGACCTCGAACACCTGATAGGGCACGATGTTCTGGTGCGCGTTGCCGGCGCGTCCTGGCACCTGACCGCTCACGAGGTAGTTGGCGCCCAGGTTGGCCAGCATCGCCACCTGCGTGTCGAGCAGCGCCATATCGATGTGCTGGCCCTCGCCGCGACGGAAGCCCTCGGCGTCGCGGTGCCGCAGGGCCGCGAGGATGCCGACGCTGGCATACAGGCCGGTGAACAGGTCGGCGACCGCCACGCCCACCTTTTGCGGGCCACCGCCGGGCAGGTCGTCCCGTTCGCCGGTCAGGCTCATCAGGCCGCCCAGCCCTTGCACCGCGTAGTCGTAGCCGGCACGCTCGTGATAGGGGCCGGTCTGGCCGTAGCCGGTGATCGAGCAGTAGACCAGCTGCGGGTTCAGGGCGTGCAGCGTCACGAAGTCGAGGCCGTAGCGCGCCATGTCGCCGACCTTGTAGTTCTCGACCAGCACATCGGCCTGCAGTACCAGGCGCGCACCAGCGCCTGGCCGTCAGGGTGTGCGAGGTCTATCGCGATCGAGCGCTTGTTGCGGTTCGCGCCCAGGAAATAGGCCGATTCGCTGCTTTCGGCGCCGTGTCGGTCGTGCAGGAAGGGCGGGCCCCAACCGCGCGTGTCGTCGCCGCTACCGGGCCGCTCGACCTTCACCACGTCGGCGCCCAGGTCGCCGAGCAGCTGCGTGCACCAGGCCCGGCCAGCACGCGCGACAGGTCCAGCACGCGCAGGCCGGCCAGTGAGAGAGGGGTGGGAGCGAGGGCCATGCCGCGATTCTGATGCGGTGCGCGCGGCATCCGGATAATGCGGCGATGTCGTTGCGACCCGTCGTGTGTGCCTGGGTGGCGGGTCTCTCCGCTCTGGCGGCGGCCTGCGCGCCTTCGCTCGACTGGCGCGAGGTGCGACCGGACGAGGCCGGCTTGATGATGTTGATGCCTTGCAAGCCGGAGCAGCGGACCCGTCAGCTGGTCCTGGTTGGGCGCCCGGTCCAGATGCGGGTTCTGGGCTGCACCGCGGATGGAACGACCTGGGGCCTGAGCACCGCCGACCTGGCTGACCCGGCGCTCGTCGGCCCGGCGCTGGCGGAGTTGCGTGCGGCGCGACGGCTCAATCTCGACGGAACCGAGACGGCGGTGAAGGCGGCACAGGTCGGTGGCATGACGCCGCAGGCGCAGGCGGTTCGGTTCAGCCTTGCCGGCAAGCTCCCGGACGGCACGTCGCTGACCGATCAATCGCTGCTGTTCGCGCACGGCACGCGTGTGTTCCATGCCGCCGCTTTGGGCGGGAAGCCGTCGGCGCAGGAGCTCGAGACTTTCTTCGACGGTCTGAAACTTCAGAAGTGACAGGGTCCGAAAGGTCCGATCCGGGGCAGGGTGGCTGCGCACGATGTACAAACGCGGCTTGCCAGACTCTGTCCGATGCTGTCGTGCCGGTCCGGGCCTGAACCCATAATCTCCCGACATGGCCGGACTGTTCATCATTGCGCACGCTCCACTGGCTTCGGCGCTCAAGGCCGCGGCGGGACATGCTTTTCCGGAGGCGCTGTCGGTGGTCGAGGCGCTCGACGTGACGCCGCAGCTGACGCCGGAGGAGATCGAGGCGCAGGCGCGCATCCTGCTCGAGCGCTCGCTGTCGGTGCCGGGGAGGCGCGAGGCACTGATCCTGACCGATGTGTTCGGCGCGACGCCGTGCAACGTGGCCCAGCGGCTGGCCGATGGCGTGCGCGTCAAGATCGTCACCGGCGCCAACGTGCCTATGCTGTGGCGCACGATGAACTATGTGGACCAGCCGCTTGACATGCTCGTGGCGCGCGCGCTGGCCGGCGCGACGCAGGGTGTGCTGCAGGTGGCGCCGGCCCGACCGCAGAACCAAGCACAGAACGTGGGAGCCCGACCCGGCGATGATTTCAACGCGCATCAGCATCAGCAATAAGCTCGGCCTGCACGCGCGGGCCTCGGCCAAGCTCACGAAGCTGGCGGGTAGCTACCCTTGCGAAGTCTTCCTCAGTCGCGGACAGCGGCGCGTCAATGCCAAGAGCATCATGGGCGTCATGATGCTGGCGGCCGGCATCGGCACCGAGATCGAGGTCGAGACCTCCGGCGACCAGGAGCGCGAGGCGATGGACGCCCTGCTGCTGCTGATCAACGACAAGTTCGGCGAGGGTGAGTAGGCTTCAGCTGCCGAGGAAGTGTCGGCGGTACTTGAGCGGCAGGTCGTCGATGCGCATCAGCATCGGCAGGTCGGCGGTGTTGAAGTCGGGGTCCCACGCGGGTGCCCCCAGCACCTTGGCGCCGCAGCGCAGATAGCCCTTGATCAACGGCGGCGGTTCGACGGCGAGCCGCCGATCGAGTTCGTCCACGGGCAGCGGCAGTCGCGGGCGCACCTGCCATTCGATCGGTGCCAGGTGGGTATGGCGCAGCTGCTCCCACAGGCTGGCCGCCACATGGCCGCCATCGCGCATGCTGACGCTGGCGCAGCCGATCATCGTGTCGAGCTCGTTGCGGACCATGAACTCGGCCAGCGCGCCCCATAGTGCGAGGATGGCGCCACCCGAACGGTGGTCGGCATGCACGCAGGAGCGGCCCAGCTCGACCATCTTGCTACGCAGTGGGCGCAGGCGCGTGAGGTCGAACTCCGTTTCGCTGTACAGCCCGCCGATGCGCTGCGCGGCCGCCGGCGTCAGGACGCGGTAGGTACCGATCACCCGGCCCGGTTCACTGCGGGTGCCGACCGTGCGCACCAGCAGGTGCTCGCAGAAGGTGTCATAGACGTCGATGTCCAGTCCCGGCGGCGTACCAACGGGCGGTGACAGGCGGGCCCCCATCTCCTCGACGAAGATCTGGTACCTCAGACGCTGCGCTTCGCGAACCTCGCTCTCATCGCGCGCCCAAACCACGTCCAGTCCACGCTGGCTGGCTGAGGGGAGGGCCTCGCTGTCGGGTCGTCGAAGTGACCTCCGAGGCGCGCGCAGCTCCAGGCTCGGAATCTCCTGCAGCGGCAGTGTCGGCAGCGGCAAGTCCCTCATGTTTCGCTCCTTGTTCGGCAATGGCGACGAGCTTGAGTCAGCCGCGTGACGACGCGATGTAGCTCCGATGACGCGCCGATGACACGCGCACAGGGTCCGGGTCGATGTGCGCCGTGGTAACCCCTGCCGGCAGCTGGACGGGCCGCTGCTACGATCGATTCATGAGCCTGCAGATGTTCGGAATTCCGGTCTCGCGCGGCGTGGCCATTGGCCGCGCCGTGCTGGTCGCGTCCAGTCGCGTGGACGTGGCCCACTACTTCATCGAGCCGGCGCAGGTCGAGCGCGAGATCGCGCGGCTGCTGCAGGCGCGCGACGCGGTGGCGGCCGAGCTCGGCGGCCTCCAGCGCGACCTGCCAGAGGACGCGCCCGCGGAACTGTCCGCGCTGCTCGACGTGCACCTGATGCTGCTGCACGACGAGGCGCTGACCGGCGCCACGTCGCAATGGGTGCACGAGCGGCACTACAACGCGGAATGGGCGCTGTCGGCCCAGCTGGAAGTGCTGGCGCGGCATTTCGACGACATGGAAAATGATTACCTGCGTGAGCGCAAGGCCGACCTTGAACAGGTGGTCGAGCGCTTGTTGCGTGTGCTGATGCACGACAGCAGCGCCGTACCGCCGTCGATCGGAGTCAACCCGCGCGACTTCGCCGGCGAGGACCCGCTGGTGCTGGTGGCCAACGACATCGCGCCGGCCGACATGCTGCAATTCAAGCGCAGCGTCTTCACCGGTTTTGTCACCGACGTCGGCGGCAAGACCTCGCACACGGCCATCGTCGCCCGCAGCCTCGACATTCCGGCGGTGGTGGGGGCCCGTGAGGCCAGCCGCATCATCCGGCAGGATGACTGGGTGGTGATCGACGGTGACGCCGGAGTCGTGATTGTCGATCCGTCGTCGATCGTGCTGGAGGAATACCGCTTTCGCCAGCGGCAGAGCGAACTGGAGCGTGTGCGGCTTACGCGCCTGCGGCATACACCCGCCGTCACGCTGGACGGTGAGCGGGTCGAGCTGTTTGCCAATATCGAGCTCCCTGGCGACGCGGCCGCGGCACTGGAGGCCGGGGCGGTCGGCGTCGGGCTGTTTCGTAGCGAGTTCCTCTTCATGAACCGGACCGACGACCTGCCCGGCGAGGATGAGCAGTACCAGGCGTACTGCGCAGTGGTCGATGCGATGAAAGGTCTGCCGGTGACGATCCGGACGGTCGATATTGGCGCCGACAAGCCGCTCGACCGGATGTCGGCCCACGAACTGCGGCACGAGCATGCGCTCAACCCCGCGCTCGGCTTGCGCGCGATCCGCTGGAGCCTGTCCGAGCCCAGCATGTTCCGCCAGCAGCTGCGCGCCATCCTGCGCGCCAGTGCGCATGGTCAGGTGCGTTTGCTGGTGCCGATGCTCGCGCACGAGTCCGAGATTCGCGGCACTTTCGATGCGCTGGCGCGCGCGAAGCAGCAGTTGACGGAATCAGGGCGCGCGTTCGGCGATGTCCAGGTGGGCGCGATGATCGAAGTGCCCGCCGCGGCGTTGATGATCGATCGCTTTCTCGATGCCTTCGATTTCGTGTCGCTCGGCACCAATGATCTGATCCAGTACACGCTGGCCATCGACCGAGCCGATGAGGCCGTCGCCCACCTGTACGATCCCTGGCACCCCGCCGTGCTGGAGCTCGTCGCCAGAACCATTCGCGCAGCAAGAGCGCGCGGCAGGGCGGTCAGCGTGTGCGGAGAGATGGCCGGTGACCCGAGCTTCACTTCTGTCCTGCTGGCCATGGGCCTGCGCAGCTTTTCCATGCACCCGTCGCAGATCGCTGCGATCAAGCAGCAGATCCTGCGCACGGACACGCGGCGGCTGAGCGATCTGCTGTTGGGGGCCAGGAGCGACGCTCCGACGTTCACGCCGCTGCGGAACGGCGGGGGCGTGGCGGCGACGCCCCCGCGGCCTTGAAGACTGCATCAACAATTTCGTCGACGACCTTGCGCGGCGGAAAAACTTCGTGCTACAGTAGCTGTCTTCGCTGAACACAGCGCCTCGCCGGAAACGGCAGAGAAGGTGTGAAAAGCAAGAGAAAATAAGAAAAGCTGAGCGGTTGACAAGGTTTTAAAATCAAGTCATAATCTCGCTTCTCTGCTGGCAACAAGTCAGCAACGCCGAAAGGCGACGCTCTTTAACAAATGACAGCCGATAAGCGTGGGCGTTTGAAGGCGAGTGCCAAGAGTCTTGTGAGTAATCGCAAGATTCGAGGTCTCAAGGACCTTAAACGCTCACTGAATTGAATTTTCATGCAAGTGAAGTTCACTTCAATTCTTTGAGTAATTTATCAAGATCGAACTGAAGAGTTTGATCCTGGCTCAGATTGAACGCTGGCGGCATGCCTTACACATGCAAGTCGAACGGCAGCACGGGAGCAATCCTGGTGGCGAGTGGCGAACGGGTGAGTAATACATCGGAACGTGCCCAGTTGTGGGGGATAGCCCGGCGAAAGCCGGATTAATACCGCATACGACCTACGGGTGAAAGCGGGGGATCGCAAGACCTCGCGCTATTGGAGCGGCCGATGTCGGATTAGCTAGTTGGTGGGGTAAAAGCCTACCAAGGCTACGATCCGTAGCTGGTCTGAGAGGACGACCAGCCACACTGGGACTGAGACACGGCCCAGACTCCTACGGGAGGCAGCAGTGGGGAATTTTGGACAATGGGCGCAAGCCTGATCCAGCCATGCCGCGTGCGGGAAGAAGGCCTTCGGGTTGTAAACCGCTTTTGTCAGGGAAGAAACGGTTTGGGCTAATACCCCGAACTAATGACGGTACCTGAAGAATAAGCACCGGCTAACTACGTGCCAGCAGCCGCGGTAATACGTAGGGTGCAAGCGTTAATCGGAATTACTGGGCGTAAAGCGTGCGCAGGCGGCTTTGCAAGACAGATGTGAAATCCCCGGGCTCAACCTGGGAACTGCATTTGTGACTGCAAGGCTGGAGTGCGGCAGAGGGGGATGGAATTCCGCGTGTAGCAGTGAAATGCGTAGATATGCGGAGGAACACCGATGGCGAAGGCAATCCCCTGGGCCTGCACTGACGCTCATGCACGAAAGCGTGGGGAGCAAACAGGATTAGATACCCTGGTAGTCCACGCCCTAAACGATGTCAACTGGTTGTTGGACGGCTTGCTGTTCAGTAACGAAGCTAACGCGTGAAGTTGACCGCCTGGGGAGTACGGCCGCAAGGTTGAAACTCAAAGGAATTGACGGGGACCCGCACAAGCGGTGGATGATGTGGTTTAATTCGATGCAACGCGAAAAACCTTACCTACCCTTGACATGTCTAGAAGTTACCAGAGATGGTTTCGTGCTCGAAAGAGAACTAGAACACAGGTGCTGCATGGCCGTCGTCAGCTCGTGTCGTGAGATGTTGGGTTAAGTCCCGCAACGAGCGCAACCCTTGTCATTAGTTGCTACGTAAGGGCACTCTAATGAGACTGCCGGTGACAAACCGGAGGAAGGTGGGGATGACGTCAGGTCATCATGGCCCTTATGGGTAGGGCTACACACGTCATACAATGGCCGGTACAGAGGGCTGCCAACCCGCGAGGGGGAGCCAATCCCAGAAAACCGGTCGTAGTCCGGATCGCAGTCTGCAACTCGACTGCGTGAAGTCGGAATCGCTAGTAATCGCGGATCAGCTTGCCGCGGTGAATACGTTCCCGGGTCTTGTACACACCGCCCGTCACACCATGGGAGCGGGTTCTGCCAGAAGTAGTTAGCCTAACCGCAAGGAGGGCGATTACCACGGCAGGGTTCGTGACTGGGGTGAAGTCGTAACAAGGTAGCCGTATCGGAAGGTGCGGCTGGATCACCTCCTTTCTGGAAATAGCACTCAATTTCTTGCGTCCACACTTATCGGCTGTCTTTGGCGACAGAAATTGAAACGTGACCGGCTTGACGTAACCGCAAGGCCAACGCCTGGTTGACGTGATGAGCGGACCGCAGCGTTTCGTGAATGCATGGGTCTGTAGCTCAGTTGGTTAGAGCACCGTCTTGATAAGGCGGGGGTCGTTGGTTCGAATCCAACCAGACCCACCAATCCATTCCGTGGGGGTGTAGCTCAGCTGGGAGAGCACCTGCTTTGCAAGCAGGGGGTCATCGGTTCGATCCCGTTCACCTCCACCATCAAATTCGATCCCAAGCGTCAGTGGCTTACGGCCCCTGACGCATGCGATCGTCAGATCGTCTGTCGTTCTTTAACAATTCGTAGAGTCAAATCAGAGTTGTCGGCGGAAACCGCTTCATGGCGGACCGTGCCGTCGGCAACATTTTTGATTGCGTCAACAAACTTCAATTCGCAAGAATTTGAAGAAACGGCATAACGCAAATACTCAAATCAGTCCTTGACGATGCTTCTTCAGCGAGGCGTCAAAGTTATAGGGTCAAGTGACTAAGTGCATGTGGTGGATGCCTTGGCGATTACAGGCGATGAAGGACGTGATAGCCTGCGATAAGCTTCGGGGAGCTGGCAAATTAGCTTTGATCCGGAGATTTCCGAATGGGGAAACCCACCCGCAAGGTATCGCATGATGAATACATAGTCATGCGAGGCGAACCGGGTGAACTGAAACATCTCAGTAGCTCGAGGAATAGACATCAACCGAGATTCCGAAAGTAGTGGCGAGCGAAATCGGACCAGCCTGCACGTTTTAGCAGTCGAATTATCAGAACAGTCTGGAAAGGCTGGCCATAGCGGGTGATAGCCCCGTATGAAAAAATTCGGCTGTGGAACTGGGCGTGCGACAAGTAGGGCGGGACACGAGAAATCCTGTCTGAAGATGGGGGGACCATCCTCCAAGGCTAAATACTCGTAATCGACCGATAGTGAACTAGTACCGTGAGGGAAAGGCGAAAAGAACCCCGGGAGGGGAGTGAAATAGATCCTGAAACCGCATGCATACAAAAAGTAGGAGCCCGCAAGGGTGACTGCGTACCTTTTGTATAATGGGTCAGCGACTTACATTCAGTGGCAAGCTTAACCGAATAGGGAAGGCGTAGAGAAATCGAGTCCGAATAGGGCGTTCAGTCGCTGGGTGTAGACCCGAAACCAAGTGATCTATCCATGGCCAGGATGAAGGTGCGGTAACACGCACTGGAGGTCCGAACCGACTAGTGTTGCAAAACTAGCGGATGAGCTGTGGATAGGGGTGAAAGGCTAAACAAACTTGGAAATAGCTGGTTCTCTCCGAAAACTATTTAGGTAGTGCCTCAAGTATTACCATCGGGGGTAGAGCACTGTTATGGCTAGGGGGTCATGGCGACTTACCAAACCATTGCAAACTCCGAATACCGATGAGTACAGCTTGGGAGACAGTGCACCGGGTGCTAACGTCCGGACACAAGAGGGAAACAACCCAGACCGCCAGCTAAGGTCCCTAATATTGGCTAAGTGGGAAACGAAGTGGGAAGGCTAAAACAGTCAGGATGTTGGCTTAGAAGCAGCCATCATTTAAAGAAAGCGTAATAGCTCACTGATCGAGTCGTCCTGCGCGGAAGATGTAACGGGGCTAAGCCAGTAACCGAAGCTGCGGATGTGCGCGTAAGCGTACGTGGTAGGAGAGCGTTCCGTAAGCCTGTGAAGGTGGGTTGTGAAGCCTGCTGGAGGTATCGGAAGTGCGAATGCTGACATGAGTAGCGTTAAAGGGGGTGAAAAGCCCCCTCGCCGAAAGCGCAAGGTTTTCTACGCAACGTTCATCGACGTAGAGTGAGTCGGCCCCTAAGGCGAGGCAGAGATGCGTAGCTGATGGGAAACAGGTCAATATTCCTGTACCGATGTGTAGTGCGATGTGGGGACGGAGAAGGTTAGCTCAGCCGGGTGTTGGATGTCCCGGTTCAAGCGTGTAGTCGTGGTCTCTAGGCAAATCCGGAGATCTTAGATGAGGCGTGATAACGAGGCGGCTTGCCGCTGAAGTGAGTGATACCCTGCTTCCAGGAAAAGCCACTAAGCTCCAGCTACACACGACCGTACCGCAAACCGACACTGGTGCGCGAGATGAGTATTCTAAGGCGCTTGAGAGAACTCTGGAGAAGGAACTCGGCAAATTGACACCGTAACTTCGGAAGAAGGTGTGCCTTTAGTAGGTGATCCCGTACAGGGGGAGCCCAATGAGGCCGCAGAGAATCGGTGGCTGCGACTGTTTATTAAAAACACAGCACTCTGCAAAGACGAAAGTCGACGTATAGGGTGTGACGCCTGCCCGGTGCTGGAAGATTAAATGATGGGGTGCAAGCTCTTGATTGAAGTCCCAGTAAACGGCGGCCGTAACTATAACGGTCCTAAGGTAGCGAAATTCCTTGTCGGGTAAGTTCCGACCTGCACGAATGGCGTAACGATGGCCACACTGTCTCCTCCAGAGACTCAGCGAAGTTGAAATGTTTGTGATGATGCAATCTCCCCGCGGAAAGACGGAAAGACCCCATGAACCTTTACTGTAGCTTTGTATTGGACTTTGAACAGATCTGTGTAGGATAGGTGGGAGGCTTTGAAGCGGTGCCGCTAGGTGTCGTGGAGCCAACGTTGAAATACCACCCTGGTGTGTTTGAGGTTCTAACCTTGGCCCGTTATCCGGGTTGGGGACAGTGCATGGTGGGCAGTTTGACTGGGGCGGTCTCCTCCCAAAGCGTAACGGAGGAGTTCGAAGGTACGCTAGGCACGGTCGGAAATCGTGCTGATAGTGCATAGGCATAAGCGTGCTTGACTGCGAGACTGACAAGTCGAGCAGGTACGAAAGTAGGACTAAGTGATCCGGTGGTTCTGTATGGAAGGGCCATCGCTCAACGGATAAAAGGTACTCTGGGGATAACAGGCTGATACCGCCCAAGAGTTCATATCGACGGCGGTGTTTGGCACCTCGATGTCGGCTCATCTCATCCTGGGGCTGTAGCCGGTCCCAAGGGTATGGCTGTTCGCCATTTAAAGAGGTACGTGAGCTGGGTTTAAAACGTCGTGAGACAGTTTGGTCCCTATCTTCCGTGGGCGCTGCAGATTTGAGGAAGCCTGCTCCTAGTACGAGAGGACCGGAGTGGACGCACCTCTGGTGTATCGGTTGTCACGCCAGTGGCATTGCCGAGTAGCTAAGTGCGGAAGAGATAACCGCTGAAAGCATCTAAGCGGGAAACTCGTTTCAAGATGAGATCTGCCGGGGCCTTGAGCCCCCTGAAGAGTCGTTCGAGACCAGGACGTTGATAGGCCGGGTGTGGAAGCGCAGTAATGCGTTAAGCTAACCGGTACTAATTGCTCGTGAGGCTTGACCCTATAATTTTGACGACGATTTGAGTTGTCGACTGTTATGCCGTGATAGCGCAATCAAAATCTGATAAGACTCTACGAATTGGCTGTGTTGCTCTGTGAGCAGCGCGGTGTCCGGTTAAGCCTGATGACCATAGCGAGGTGGTCCCACTCCTTCCCATCCCGAACAGGACAGTGAAACGCCTCAGCGCCGATGATAGTGCGGGTTCCCGTGTGAAAGTAGGACATTGTCAGGCTAATATTAAGCAGAACGCCCAACCACCATGGTTGGGCGTTTTTGCTTTTGGGCGTCGATATGAATCGTCAAGATTCCTCTGCGCTGTTTTCGATGAGGCGTCGCACTGGCATGGCGTGTCCCGCACAATTGCAGCATGAGCATCCAGACTGACGATTTCGCTTCGTCCTCGCCAGCCGCACGTCGCGTGGTCAGTACAGCACCGGCGTCACCCAATGAGGAGGCGATCGAGCGGGCGCTCCGTCCGAAGGGTCTGGCCGACTACGTGGGTCAGGCCAAGGCCCGTGAGCAGTTGGAGATCTTCATTGGTGCCGCTCGCAAGCGGTCTGAGGCGCTTGACCACGTCCTTCTGTTTGGCCCTCCTGGCCTAGGGAAGACCACGCTCTCGCACATCATCGCGGCCGAACTCGGCGTCAATCTGCGTCAAACCTCGGGCCCGGTGCTCGAGAAGCCCAAGGACCTGGCGGCAATCCTGACCAATCTCGAGCGCAACGATGTCTTGTTCATCGACGAGATCCACCGTCTGTCCCCGGTGGTGGAGGAGATCCTCTACCCTGCACTGGAGGACTATCAGATCGACATCATGATCGGCGAGGGGCCGGCCGCCCGTTCGATCAAGCTCGAGTTGCAGCCCTTCACGCTGATCGGCGCGACGACCCGAGCCGGAATGCTGACGAATCCATTGCGCGATCGCTTCGGCATCGTGGCGCGCCTGGAGTTCTATTCGGTCGAGGAGTTGGCCCGCATCGTCACCCGCTCCGCGGGGCTGTTGCAAGTGCCGACCGATACGGCGGGCGGGCTGGAGATCGCCAAGCGCTCACGAGGAACGCCACGCATCGCCAATCGCCTGCTTCGACGAGTGCGCGACTACGCACAGGTAAAGGGCGACGGCCGCATCGATGCCGCGATCGCCGACAAGGCGCTCGCCATGCTCGACGTCGATCCCCAGGGCTTCGATGTGATGGACCGCAAGCTGCTCGAGGCGGTGATTCATCGCTTCGATGGTGGACCGGTCGGCCTCGACAATGTCGCGGCGGCGATCGGTGAGGAGTCCGGCACCATCGAGGACGTGATCGAACCCTATCTGATCCAGCAAGGCTACCTTCAGCGCACGCCGCGCGGTCGCATCGCAACGGCGGCGGCGTACCGCCATCTTGGCGTGTTGCCGCCGACGACCTCCGGCAGCGAGTTGTTCGACGCATAACAACAGGCTCTACCGACCCGCGATATCCGTCAGGGGCGGTCCTTCCCCAACGAGACCTTGCGCCTCGTCTGCCGACGAAGTGGCCAATGTCCATGAACAGGCGATCGACCGCTTGGACGTCGTCGGCGCAAAGCACCGTGCCAGCGCTCGCAAACACCGCTGGGGATCTGGAATCCAGTCGCTACGATGAGGAAGGTGATGCCTCTTTCGTGCGCTCCGGGAGCCTCCCGGACACTGCCACTTTCCAGACCAAGGAGTCCGTCATGGCTATCGACATGGACAAGCTCAATGCCTTCATGGGTCGCTTCGTGGTCGACATCGGCGCCGCCCTGCATGCCGGTACGGTGGTGCTCGGCGACCAGCTCGGTCTGTACAAGGCGCTGGCCGACGGGCCGACGAGCCCGGCCGACCTGGCGAGCCGAACCCAGACCGACGAGCGCTATGTGCGCGAATGGCTGAGCGCTCAGGCGGCGGCCGGCTATGTCGAATACGACGCCGACACCCGGCAGTTCCACATGACCGAAGAGCAGGTGTTCGCGCTGGCCACCGAGGGCAGCCCGGCCTTCGTGCCGGGGGCTTTCCAGGTGGCGCTTGGTGCACTGAAGGCCGTGCCCAAGCTGGCTGGCGTGTTCCGCACCGGACTGGGCTTCGGCTGGCACCAGCACGACCCCTTGCTGTTCCAGGGCACCGAGCGCTTCTTTAGGCCGGGCTATGCGGCCAACCTCGTAAAGAACTGGATCCCCGCCCTCGATGGGGTGGAGTCCTGCCTCAAGTCCGGCGCGCGGGTGGCTGATGTGGGCTGCGGCCACGGCGCCTCCACGATCCTGATGGCACAAGCCTATCCGGAGAGCCGCTTCGTCGGCTTCGATTACCACGCACCGTCGATCGACTGGGCGCGACAGGTGGCGGCCGAGGCGGGCGTCGCCGACCGGGTGAGCTTCGAGGTGGCCTCGGCCAAGGACTTCCCCGGTGGCGACTACGATCTCGTGGCCTTCTTCGATTGCCTGCACGACATGGGTGATCCGGTCGGCGCCTCGCGTCACGTCAGGGCGGCGCTGAAGCCCGGCGGCTGCTGGATGATCGTGGAGCCGTTCGCCCACGATGCGCTGCAGGACAACCTCAACCCGGTCGGCCGCATCTTCTATTCGGCCTCGACGATGATCTGCACGCCCGCCTCGCGTTCACAGGAGGTGGGCCTGGCGCTCGGCGCCCAGGCCGGCGAGCAACGCCTGCGCACGGTCGTCAACGACGGCGGCTTCCGGCAGTTCCGGCGCGCGACCGAAACGCCGTTCAACCTGGTGTTCGAGGCGCGGCCCTAGCCGCCAGGGTCGACGGCGTGCCTCAGTCGAGCCGACCGCGCGCATCGATCGGCCACACCGCCTCGACAACCCCTCGGTCGAGGCCACCGCGCACGGCGACGAGGTGCTCATGCAGGTTGACGGTCGGGTCGCAATGGCCTGGCACCAGCCACACGGTGTCGCCGATCGCCGGCAGCGGCTCGTCGCCGCGCGGGTGCAGCAGGCCGTGCTCATCACCACCATTCCTGAACTCGAAGTTTCGGCCCCACACTGTCGGCAGGCCGGAATCGATCGCGTGCGACTTGTGGCCGGCGTCGACCACCGCATGCGCCGCATGGCGGGCGATCACCTGGCTCCTGACGAACACGGCATGCTCGAAGCGCGGGGACCCGGGCAACGGTGCATTGCGCGCGTAATCGGCGTCCATGAACGCATAGCTGCCCGGTTGGATCTCGCCGTAGACACCGCTGGCGGCCTCGAGCAGGAAGCTGCCGCTGCCGGCGCCCGTGACCAGCGGGCAATCGATGCCGAGGGACGTGACCGCGGCGCGTGCGGCGGTGGCCATCGCGACGGCATGGCGGATCGCCGTTTCCCGCTCGGCGACGCTGCGCAGGTGCTGCGCACCGCCGTGATAGGCCTGCAAGCCGGCGAAGCGCAGGCCATCGTGCGCGACGACCTGACGCGCCAGCGCACCGGCCTCGGCGGCTAGCACGCCGCAGCGGCCCTGGCCGGCGTCGATCTCGACGTAGACGTCGATCTGCCGGCCGCTCGCTTGGATCGCCGCAGCCAGGCGCTCGATGCCGACCACGCTGTCGACCGCGATAGCCAGCTGGACGTCGGACGGCAGCGCCGCCAGCCGCGCCAGCTTGGTGGGTGCGATCACCTCGTTGCTGACGAACACATCGCGCACCCCGCCGGCGGCCAGCGCCAGGGCCTCGCCGACCTTCTGCACGCACACGCCGACCGCGCCGCGGGCGACCTGATGCAGCGCGATCGCCGAACACTTGTGGGTCTTGGCGTGGGGCCGCAGCCGCACGCCGTGCGAGCGGGCAAAGGCGTCCATGGCGGCGAGATTTCGCTCGAAGGCGTCGATTTCCACCACCAGCGCGGGGCTGTCGATCGCGTCAACGGGATCACCGACCCGGGCGGGAGCAGGACGCATCGGGCGAGTCGACTCAGGCCGCGTGGCCGACCTTGTCGCCCGCGGCGGCAGGTTGGCTATCGCGGGCGCCGTCGCTGAACTCATCGTGCTGCAGACCATCGAGGTGCGAGGTGTCGCTCCAGCCGACCAGCGTAAAGCCCTCGGGCGTGTACAGCAGCCGGTTGACCGCGGTGTTGCCGAGCTGCCAGGTGCGCGGCGCGTCGAGGCCAACGCGCGCTGCGGCGCGATACAGACAGTCCATCACGCCGCCGTGCGCCACCAGTGCGATCACCTGGCTCGGATGGCGGCTTGCCAGCCGCTCGGCGGTAGCGATCACGCGCGCGTAGAAGGCACGCAAGGTCTCGCCACCTTCCGGGCCGAAGTCGACATCGCGCGCCCGCCAGCGCGCGCTCTCGGCGGGCCAGTGGGTCTCGATGTCCGCCCAGGTCTGGCCCTCGAACCGACCGAAGGCTCGTTCGCGCAGTCCGCGGTCGGTCCGCACCGCGAGCCCGGCGGCCGCGCCGATGGCGAGTGCGGTGTCATGGGCGCGCGCCAGGTCGCTGGCATAGACCACGTCGAGGCCTTCGCCGCTGAGGGCCTGCGCCACGCGCCCGGCCTGCCAGCGGCCCTTGTCGTTCAGGCCGATGTCGAGCTGGCCCTGGATGCGCGTGTCGACGTTCCACGCGGTCTCGCCGTGGCGTACCGCGACGATGCGGGTGAGTTGCGACTGCGGCATCAGGTGCCGCTCGCGTTCAGACGTGCGTTGAGGCTGTAGCCGCCGCTGAAGGACGCCTCGGCCAGCACATGGCCGCGCATCGCAGCCCGCGCTTGCGCGCCGGTGAAGCTGCCTTCGACTGCGAGCCGTGCGACATCGAGCGCATACAGCGTGAAGATGTAGCGATGCCGCAGCGCGTCGTTGAAGGGCGGGAACGGGCCGTCGTAGCCGTGGTAGCTCCCGCTCATGTCAGCGTTGCCGGCGAACCAGCCGGTGTAGTCGTTGAGTCCGTGGCGGGCGCCGTGCAGTGTGGCCGGGCCGGGCTTGCCACGCACCGTGAAGCCGCGGCTGAACTCGCCCTCCGCCAGCGCGCCCAGCGACGGCGGCAGGTCGACCAGCACCCAGTGGAAGAAATCGACCCGCGGCAGGTCGGCCGGGACTTCCCGGTCGGGCTGGTTCACGTCGTCGCCGCGGCTCGGCACGTCGGGGTCATGGCAGATCAGCGCCAGGCTCTTCGTGCCGGGCGGCACGCCGCTCCAGGCGAACTGCGGCGAGACGTTGTCCGAGAAGCTCACGATGCTCGTGGCGTCGGGCCGGCCGGCCGCGTACTGCTGCGGAATGAGGGCGCCGTCGGCCCAGCTGCTGCTCGTCAACTTCATCGGCGGTCCTGTCGTGCGTGGCCGTCGTGGGTCAGACGCCCCAGACGATCTCTTCGTCGGCGGCGTGCGCGCGTTTCATCATCTCCACCAGCGGCCAGGCCCGCTGGCGCAGGCTCACGCCCTCGCGTGGTGGCAGCGTCTTGCCGTCGGCGCGCGCGTCGGCCTCGGCCTGCTGGCGCGCCTGCTCCTCGGCAAGCACCGCGGACTCGAGCGCGGCAATCGCCCCGGGCATGTCGGCCGGCAGCACGATGCCTTTCGCGCCGGGCTCCTTGCCCATCGTGCGCAGCACGGCATCGCCGATCGGGCCGGTCATGATCACGTCGCCGGCCGCCTTGGACTTGAACTTGTACAGCATGGTTTCGACCTTTCAGGATCGATACAGGTGGTCGCGCTGGAATGGGTAGACCGATTGTGCCCCGCGCACCGGCGTCGCCCCGACCTTCCCATCGGGACGGCTGGCCAGCAACTGGTTCAGCGACATCCAGCCGCGCTCGAAGCCCATCGCGCTGCCCGCCAGATAGAGCCGGTAGGCGTGCACCACGCGCTCGCTGGTCAGCGCACGCGCCGCGTCGAGCCGGGCCTCCAGGGCATCGCTCCAGGCCCACAGCGTGCGGGCGTAGTGGGGGCGCAGGTTCTCGACGTCGAGCGTCTCCAGCCCGGCCTCGGCCATCGCCGCCATCACGTGCGAAACGTGCACCAGTTCGCCGCCCGGGAAGATGTAGCGCTCGACGAAATCGCCGATGCCCGCGCCGAGCTGCTCGTTGTGCAGCCCGCCGGCGGTGATGCCGTGGTTCATCAGCAAGCCGCCGGGCTTCAGCAGTCGCCGGAGCTTGCGGAAGTAGGGCAGCAACTGGGCCCGGCCGACGTGCTCGAACATGCCGATCGAAGCGATCTTGTCGTAGGGCCCGCCGTCCGTGCCGTGCTCGGGCACGTCGCGGTAGTCGCACAGCGCGATGCTCACGCGGTCGGCGAGGCCGCGCTCGGCGATCAGCCGCGTCGCGTAGGCATGCTGCTGCGTCGATAGCGTGATGCCGTGCGCCCGCACGCCATGGTGCTCGGCCGCCCACAACAGCAAGGCGCCCCAGCCGGCGCCGACGTCGAGCAGCCGCTCGCCGGGCCGGAGCATCAGCTTGCGGCACAGCAGCTCCAGCTTGGCTTCCTGCGCCGCCGCGAGGGTGTTCACGCCGTCGGGCCAGTAGGCGCAGGAGTACACGCGCCGTGGGTCCAGCCACAGCGCGTAGAAGTCGTTCGAGACGTCGTAGTGGAACTCGATCTGCTCGCGGTCGCGCCGCGGCTGGTGCCGGGACAGCGAGCGGCTGCTGCGCCGCAGCCGTGACCACCAGCGGGCCGGACCGGCGGCATCGTCCAGTCGCGTCGGGTCGCCAGGCACCAGGGCCGCTGCCACCTCCGCAAGGTCGCGCATCGTGCCGTCGATCTGCAACTGGCCTTCGACGTAAGCCTCGGCCAGCCGGCCGACCTGACCGAGCGCCAGCAGCGGCAGCAAGCGCGCGTCCAGCAGTCGCAGCACGACCGAAGCGTGCTCGGCCCCCACCGCAATGCCCCCCG
The DNA here is from genome assembly GCF_000576205.1 of Methylibium sp. T29. Classification (NCBI taxonomy): domain Bacteria; kingdom Pseudomonadati; phylum Pseudomonadota; class Betaproteobacteria; order Burkholderiales; family Sphaerotilaceae; genus Methylibium; species Methylibium sp. T29. The sequence goes on from NZ_AZND01000010.1 coordinate 17,567, forward strand.
GCAGCTCGAGGCGTGTCCGCACCGGCAGAGACTGCAGGCGCGCGGACACGGCGGCGATCCAGCGCGCCGGGGCCCCGGATCGCGGTGCGGTGGCGTTGCCATCGATCGACGGCGTGGTCATCGGCTTCAGCGTGCTCATTGGTGATGAACTCCTGACGCTATGCTCGACGCAAATTTACCCAGAATGCGGCGGTGCCGCATCACCCTTGCCAATGAAACTGATTCGTTACGGTATGCCGGGGCGCGAGAAGCCGGGCCTGGTGGATGCCGACGGCGTGCTGCGCGACCTGTCCGGCGTGACGCCGCACCTCGACCTGCCGAGTCTCGGCCTGGCGGGCCTGCAGCGCTTGCGCCGGATCAAACCCGAGAGCCTGCCGCGCGTGCGCGGCATGCCGCGCCTGGGTGTGCCGTTCACCGGCATCAGCAAGCTGGTCGCGATCGGCCTGAACTACAGCGACCATGCTGCCGAGTCCGGCATGCGGGTGCCGACCGAGCCGATCGTCTTCATGAAGGCGACCACCTGCATCACCGGCCCCAACGACCCCATCGAGCTGCCGCCCGGATCCCTGAAGACCGACTGGGAGGTCGAGCTGGGCGTCGTGATCGGAAAGACCGCCAAGCGCGTGTCCGAGGCCCAGGCGCTGGACCACGTGGCCGGCTACTGCGTGGTGAACGACGTAAGCGAGCGCCACTGGCAGGCCGAGCGCGGTGGCACCTGGGACAAAGGCAAGGGCTTCGACAGCTTCGGTCCGATCGGCCCCTGGCTCGTGACGCGCGACGAGGTCCCCGACCCGCAGGTGCTGTCGATGTGGCTGGACGTCAACGGCGCGTCGCGCCAGCGCGGCAACACCGCGACGATGGTGTTCAGCGTGGCGCGGATCATCAGCTATGTCAGCGAATGCATGACGCTGCTGCCCGGCGACGTGATCGCCACCGGCACGCCGCCCGGGGTGGGCCTGGGCATGAAGCCGGTGCCACAGTTCCTGAAGGTCGGCGACGTGGTGAGCCTGGGCATCGAGGGCCTGGGCGCACAGCGCCAGGTGGTCGTCCCCGGGTGAGCAGGGCGATCCGGGCGACGCCGCACCCGACGTGAAAAAGGGCGCCCGCAGGCGCCCTCGTTCGAGAAGTTGAAGCCGGACTCAGGCCGCCAGCTTGAACACCTTCACCGCTTCGGTCAGCTTGTGCGACTGATCGCGCAGCGAATGCGATGCGGCGGCGGCCTGTTCCACCAGCGCGGCGTTCTGCTGGGTCGAGCTGTCCATCTGCTCGATCGAGCGGTTCACCTGCTCGATGCCTGCGCTCTGCTCGCGGCTGGCGACGCTGATCTCGCTCATGATGTGCGTGACCTGGCGCACGCTGGCGAGGATCTCGTCCATCGTCGAGCCGGCCTGATCGACCAGCCGCGTGCCGGTTTCCACCTTGTCGACCGAGTCGCCGATCAACGTCTTGATTTCCTTGGCAGCAGCGGCGCTGCGCTGCGCCAGGTTGCGCACCTCACCGGCCACCACAGCAAAGCCGCGCCCTTGCTCGCCGGCGCGAGCGGCTTCCACCGCCGCGTTGAGCGCCAGGATGTTGGTCTGGAAGGCAATGCCGTCGATCACGCCGATGATGTCGGCGATCTTGCGGGCGCTGCTGTTGATGTCGTTCATGGTCGAGACCACCTGCGTCATCACCTCGCCGCCGCGGCTGGCCACGTCGCTGGCGCTGACCACCAGCTGGTTGGCCTGCTGCGCGTTGTCGGCGTTCTGACGCACGGTCGACGTGAGCTGCTCCATCGAGCTGGCGGTCTGCTGCAGGCCGCTCGCCTGGGTCTCGGTGCGGGTGCTCAGGTCGGTGTTGCCCGAGGCGATCTCGTTCGAGGCCACGGACACCTGCTCGGCCGATTCCCGCACCTGGGCGATTGTGCTCAGCAGCTTCTTGCGCATCTGGTTGAGTTCGTGGTTCAGCCAGGCGATCTCGTCGCGGCCGCTGGACGAGATCTTCGTCGCCAGGTCGCCGGCGGCGATGCGCGACACCGACGCCACCACGTCTTCGACGGGCCCCCGCACGCTCTGGCGGATCGCCCAGCCCAGCCAGGCGCCGAACACCGCGGTCGCCAGCACCAGGCCGGCGATCGTCCACAGCGTGCGCTGTGCGTTCTTCTCCAGGTCGCCCAACTTGGTCGATACGGCCGGATCGTTCACGGCGGCGAGCAGGGCATGGGCCTCGCCGGTGGCCGAGCGCACGTTCTAGACGCTGAGGGCCCCGAGCACCAGCGTCAGCACCACCATGATGGTGAAGCCTGCGGCGATGCGGGTGGTCAGTCGGTAGTTCAGCAAGTTCATCGTGAAGGTCTCCGCTACGTCGGGTTCGTTTCATCACGAATCCCGGTCCCGGGCCGGTGTGCACACGGCAAGCCGGCATCGTTGGGGTCTCCGGGGAATATCGACCCGGGCGACCCGGACTGAAGCGGGGATCAGCGGCGGATTTGCCAGGGTTTTCACGGGGCAGACCCCGCGCGGGCTCAGAAGCTGCCGCGCAGCACCAGCGCCACGCCGCCGCGGCGAGTGCGCAGCGAGAGCCGGTAACCGGAGTCGAGCTGCATCGCCACGCTGCCGCGGTCGAAGCCAAGTCGCGACTTGCGCGTCTTCCATTCCACACCGCCGCGGGTGGTGTAGTAGGCCGCGGCGGGGTTCGGGCCCAGACCCTGGGCCGCCGAGGTGTCGGCGTACAGCGTGGACTGGTCCGACAGCTGCAGCCGCCAGCCCACGGTGACGGCCGGCCCGCCGGTCTGCCCGGTCAGCCGCTCCGGCTCGCTGCCGATCGCGGGCGCGATCACGCTGTGCGTTACGGTGCCGACCCCCAGCCCCAGCGCCACCCGGCCGCTCGACGCCCACCAGCGGTAGTCGATGCTCGAGGTCTCGGCGCGGCTGCCGAGCTCAGGCGTGCCCGAAGCCTGGCGATCGAGTCCCGGCTCCTGCCGGATCTCGACGCTGGTGGAATAGTGGATCTGGTCGCGGCGACGGCTGTCGTTCCACAGGGCCAGGGTCTGCTCTCCGTCCGGCGGCTCGGCGATCGGCGCCGGCGTCTCGGCGCGCCACGGGCTTTCCTCCGCCTGGGCTGCTGCGAGGAGCGGTGCCATCAGCACTGCCACAGCGACTCGGCGGGTGCGTTCGAGACACTTTCCGTGCGCCGACCCGTCCATGGAAATCATCGTACGCCTCGGCCCCGGCGTCGCGGAGGGCGGCAGGGCCGCCGGGCACTGTCTTGAGGGGGTGGACATGGCACGCGCCTGAGGGGGTGGACGACGATGAGTCCAATGTCGCACCCGGCGCGCGCGCGTTCCGTCGGACGCGGCTGACGCTGCGCGTAGGAAGATGGCGCACGCCGACGGCGGGCCGCGCGCGCCGGCGCGGCGCCGTGCTCAGGCGATCACGCTGAGCTTGGCGGCCGTGACCTTGAAGCCGGGGATCTTCGCCACGTCGTCCAGGGCGTCGCCGGTCAGCTTGTTCGCCGCCGCCTCCCAGAAGGCGAACGGCAGGAACACCTGCCCGGGCTGCACCTCGGTGCTGACGCGCACGCGCGCCTGCACCGCACCGTGCCGCGTCGACATCAGCACCGCCTGGCCGTCGCGCACGCCGACCGTCAGCGCATCTGCCGGATGCAGCGACACCAGCGCCTCGGGCGCGATGGCGTCCAGCATGCTGGCGTGCCGTGTCATCGCGCCGGTGTGCCAATGCTCGAGCACGCGGCCGGTGGTCAGGACGAAGGGGTACTCGGCGTCGATCTGCTCGGCGCCGGGGCGGAACACGGTCGGTACCACGGTCGCTCGGCCGTCGACCGTCGGGAAGCGATCGATGAAGACCACCGCAGCGCCGGGGTCGTCCTCGCTCGCCGCGGGCGTCATCACCGCATCGGCCTTGACCAGGCGGCTCCAGGGCACGCCGGCCAGCGGTGGCATGCTGACGCGCATCTCCTCGTAGACGCGCGCCACCGCCGCCTGCGAGGCGCGCTTGCCGCCGCCGTCTTCGTCGCGCCAGTAGTTCCAGTCCAGGCCCAGGCGCCGGCCGACGCGCTCGATGATCCACAGATCCTGCATCGCGAGCTCGGGCGGATCGAGCGCGGGGCGGCCGATCTGGATCAGCCGGTCGGTGTTCGTGTAGCTGCCCCACTTCTCGGCATGGGCCGAGGCCGGCAGCACCACGTCGGCCAGCATCGCGGTCTCGGTGAGGAAGATGTCCTGGACGACCAGATGCTCCAGGCCTGCCAGTGCCCGGCGGGCATGGCCGAGGTCGGGGTCCGACATCGCCGGGTTCTCGCCCTCGACGTAGATGCCGCGGATGCGGCCTTCGCTGGCCGCATGCATGATCTCGACGACGGTCAGGCCGGGCGTCGCATCCAGTGGCTCGGGCGTGGCCCACAGGCGCTCGAAGGCCTGGCGCACCGTCGGGTTGATGACGCGCTGGTAGTTGGGCAGCATCATCGGGATCAGCCCGGCGTCGCTGGCGCCCTGCACGTTGTTCTGGCCGCGCAGCGGATGCAGGCCGGTGCCGACACGTCCGATCTGGCCAGTCAGCATCGCCAACGCGATCAGCCCGCGCGCGTTGTCGGTGCCGTGCACATGCTGGCTCACGCCCATGCCCCAGAGAATCATCGAGCCCTTGCTGGTGGCATAGGCGCGGGCCACGTCGCGGATCGTCTGCGCGTCGATGCCGCAGATTTCGCTCATGCGCTCCGGCGTCGCCTCGGCCACCGAGGCCTTCAGTGCCTCGTAGCCGTTGACGCGCGCCGCGACGAAGGCCTCATCGACCAGTCCCTCGGCGACGATCACGTGCAGCAGCCCGTTGAGCAGCGCGACGTCGGTGTCGGGACGGAACTGCAGGTGCCAGGTGGCGCGACGCGTCAGCGCGGTGTGACGCGGATCGCAGATCACCAGCCGGGCGCCGCGGTCGACCGCGTTCTTGATCCAGCTCGCCGCGACCGGGTGGTTCACCGCCGGGTTCGCGCCGATCAGGAAGATCAGGTCGGCGTGGGCGACATCCTCCACCGGGTTGCTGACCGCCCCCGAGCCGATGCCCTCCAGCAGCGCCGCCACCGAGCTGGCATGGCACAGCCGCGTGCAGTGATCGACGTTGTTGGTCCGGAAGCCCTGCCGCACCAGCTTCTGGAACAGGTAGGCCTCCTCGTTGCTGCCCTTGGCCGAGCCGAAGCCCGCGAGCGGGATGTCGTTGCCGCGCAGGCCGGCCGCCAGCGCCTCGTCGCGCAGCCGGGCCAGGCCGCCGGCCGCGAGCTCCATCGCCTCGTCCCAGGTCGCCGTGCGGAAGATGTCCGTCGGCTTCAACTGGCCCTGCTTGAGGCGCTCGATGTCGGCCGGGTCCTTGGCCACGCCTTCGCGTCGGATCAGCGGCGTGGTCAGGCGGCGCGGGTTGTGGATGTAGTCGAAGCCATAGCGGCCCTTCACGCACAGCCGCCCGTGGTTGGCCGGGCCGTCGCGGCCGGTCACGAAATGGATGCGCTCCTCGCCCTGTGCGTTCGGACCGACGTTCCAGGTGAGCTGGCAGCCTACGCCGCAGTAGGGGCAGACCGAATCCACACGCTTCGTCACTTCCAGCAGCCCGGCGCCGCGGGCCGGCATCAGAGCGCCGGTCGGGCAGGCCTGCACGCATTCGCCGCAGGCCACGCAGCTCGACTCACCGAGCGTCGCACCGGCATCGAAGGTGATCTGCGCATGCGCGCCGCGGAAGGCCAGGCCGATCACGTCGTTGCCTTGCTCGTCGCGGCAGGCGCGCAGACAGCGCGTGCATTGGATGCAGGCGTCCAGGTTCACCGCGATCGCCGGGTGCGAAAGGTCGGCCGCCGCGTAATGCGGCGCGTCGCGCTGCGGCAGGCGGCCGCGCGGCACGGCCAGCTGTTCGGCCCATTGGCTGAGTTCCGAGGCCTTCGTGTAGGTGTCGGTGGTGGCACCGGCGTCGCTGACCAGCAGCTCGACCACCATCTTGCGGGCCGACGCGGCGCGCGGGCTCTGCGTCTGCACCTTCATGCCGGCGGCGACGTTGCGGCAGCACGAGGCAGCCAGCGCCCGTTCGCCTTCGACCTCCACCACGCAGGCGCGGCAGTTGCCGGCCGGCGTCAGGCCCTCCTTGTGGCACAGGTGGGGGATGGTCGTGCCCTCGCGCTTCGCGACGGTCCAGATCGTCTCGTCAGCGCCGGCGGTGACCGTGCGGCCGTCGAGCGAGAACTCCACCGTCGCGGCCTGTGGCGCGAGCAGCTTCGAAGTCAGCGGTGCGTTCATGCCGTCAGCTCTTCCGGAAAATACTTGATCACGCAGTCCACCGGGTTCGGCGCCGCTTGACCCAGGCCGCAGATGGACGCATCGCGCATCACCTGCGACAGCTCGGCGAGCAGCGGCAGGTCCCAGCGGTCGCCGGCGATCAGTTCGTTGACCTTGGCGGTACCCGAACGGCACGGCGTGCACTGCCCGCAGCTCTCGTGCTCGAAGAAGCGCATCAGGTTGCGCGCCACGTCCGTCACGCGGTCCTGGTCAGACAACACCACCACCGCCGCCGAGCCGATGAAGCAGCCGTGCGGCTGCAGCGTGTCGAAGTCCAGCGGCACGTCGGCCAGGCGCTCGGGCAGGATGCCGCCCGAGGCGCCGCCCGGCAGGTAGGCGTGCAGCCGGTGGCCGTCCAGCATGCCGCCACAGTACTCGTCGACCAGCTCGCGCAGCGTGATGCCGGCCGGCGCGAGGTGCACGCCCGGCTTCTTCACGCGGCCGCTCACCGAGAACGAGCGCAGCCCCTTGCGCTCGTGGCGGCCGTGGCCGGCGAACCAGTCGCCACCCTTCTCGAGGATGTCGCGCACCCAGTACAGCGTCTCGAAGTTGTGCTCCAGCGTCGGGCGCCCGAACAGGCCGACCTGCGCCACGTAGGGCGGTCTCAGGCGCGGCATGCCGCGCTTGCCTTCGATCGACTCGATCATCGCGGACTCCTCGCCGCAGATGTAGGCGCCGGCGCCGCGGCGCAGCTCGATCGCCGGCATGTCGCGCATCGGCGGGTCGGCCCGCAGCGCCGCCAGCTCGCGCTCGAGCAGGGTGCGGCAGCCGTGGTACTCGTCGCGCAGGTAGATGTAGACGGCGTCGACGCCGACCGCCCAGGCCGCGATCAGCAAGCCCTCGAGGAAGCGGTGCGGATCGCGCTCGAGGTAATGGCGGTCCTTGAAGGTGCCCGGCTCGCCTTCGTCGATGTTCACCGCCATCAGGCGCGGCGCCGCCTGCCCGCGCACGATGCGCCACTTGCGCCCGGCCGGGAAGCCGGCCCCCCCCGAGCCCGCGCAGACCCGAAGCTTCCATCGTCGACAGCACCGTCTCCAGCGGCCGTTCGCCGCTCAGGCACTGCCGCAGCGTGCGGTAGCCGCCGGCGTCGTGATATGACGCGAGCGTGGTGTACGGCGCGGGTTCGTGCTTCGTTCGGCCGGCGGTCACTGCAGCCTGCACGGCTTCGGGTGTCGCGTTCGGCACCGGGCACTGGTGCACGACGGCCGCCGGGGCTTGCTCGCAGCGGCCGATGCACGGGGCGGCGATCACGCGCACCTCGGTCCCCAGCAATGCGGGCAGCCGGGTCAGCAGATCCCGGGCGCCGGCCAGCTCGCAGGCGATGCCGTCGCAGACGCGGACGGTCAGCGGCGCGGGCTCCGGATAGCTGCCGTCGGCCTTCGCCTGGACCACTTCGAAGTGGTGATAAAAGCTCGCCACTTCATAAACTTCGGCCTGGGAAAGGCGCAGTAACTGAGCCAGAGCAGCCAGATGGTCGGTGCGCAGCTGACCGAAATGATCGTTCAGCGTGTGCAGGTGCTCGATCAGCAGGTCGCGCCGCAACGGGGTCTGCGGCCTGGCCGCCAGCAGGGCCTGGACCGCGCTCAATGCCTGGGCGTCGACCGGGCGGTCGCCCGAGGCCCGACGCGGTTTGACGGCCGGGTCGCGCAGGACCTGGATCGGGATCACGGGCGCATTCATAGCTCGGGAATTCCTTGGGTATCGGCGCCGTTCGCTTATGTTTCAATGAGCATATGCCCGGGCGCTGTCTCGTCTCGGGACGATAGCGGGCCCCCCTCACTCTGATATGCACAAGGCCGCCTAATCATGCGGATCCAGATCACCCCTCACTGGGGCGTCGCCCAGGACGTCGACCACCTCGTCGACACCACCGCGCTGCTGACCCTGCTGGCCGCGATCCAGGAGACCGGCGCGATCGCGCAGGCGGCTCGCAGCGTCGGCCTGTCCTACCGCCACGCCTGGGGGCAGGTGAAGCGTGCCGAGGACCTGTTCGGCTACCCGCTGGTCAACGCCGGCCGCGGCCGCGGCTCCACGCTGACGCCGCTGGCCGAGAAGCTGATCTGGGCCGATCGCCGCATTGCCGCGCGGCTGTCACCGCTGCTGTCGTCGCTGGCGTCGGAGCTGGAGAACGAGCTCGGCCGCACGCTGCCGCAACGCACCGATGGCTCCGCGGCGCTGCGCCTGCACGCCAGCCATGGCTTTGCGGTGGCGGCGCTGGTGGAGAAGCTCGAGGCCGCGTCGCTGTCGGTCGAGCTGCGCTACCGCAACAGCTTCGAGTCGGTGTCGGCGTTGGCGCGCGGCGAGTGCGACCTGGCCGGCTTCCACGTGCCGATCGGCGAGTTCGAGGCGCCGGCGGTCAAGCGCTACATGAAGTGGCTCAAGCCGCAGACCCACAGCCTGGTGCACCTGGCGGTGCGTACCCAGGGCCTGTTCGTCGCACCGGGCAACCCCAAGCGCATCCGCACGCTGGCCGACTTGCAGCGCCCCGGCGTGCGCTTCGTCAACCGGCCCGAGGGTTCGGGCACGCGCATGCTCACCGAGTTGCTGCTGAACCAGGCGGGCGTGGTGCCGGCCGAGATCAGCGGCTACGAGAGCACCGAATTCACGCATGCGGCAGTGGCCGCCTACATCGCCAGCGGCATGGCCGACGTCGGCATCGGCGTGCAGACCGCGGCGCAGCGCTTCGGCCTGCCGTTCATCCCGCTGGTGCGCGAGCGCTATTTCTTCGCGCTGCCGACCGCGTCGCTGAACCGGCCGGCCATGCGCACCGTGCTGGACCTGATGCAGTCGCCGGTCTACCGCTCGTCGGTGTCGTCGCTGGTCGGCTACGAGGCCGGCGAGACCGGCCGGGTGCTGAGCGTGACCGAGGCGTTCGACCGCTAGGGTCAGGCGTCTTTGCTGCGCCGCTCGCGCAGGCGCCGGTAGATGAGGCCGCGCGACACGCCGAGCTGGCGCGCGGCGCGCGACACGTTGCCGCCGCATTCGAGCAGGGTGCTGTCGATCATGCGGCGGTGCGAGTCCACCAGCGTCAGCGCCTCGCCCTCGCTGCGCGCGTCGCCGCCGACCGGCGCGGTCGCGGTTGCGGTCGCGCTATCGGGCTCGGAGAAAGCGGGCGTCGCCACCGGGCTGGCGAAAGCCAATGCCGTGGCCCCGTGGTGGCCGTCCTTCTCGGGCGGCTGCGCCTCGAGCCACATGCCCAGCCCGCCCGGAACGCGGTGCGACTGCACGCGGGCTCCGTGGGCCAGCGAGAGCAGGCTCTCGAGGTCGATGCCGAAGGTCTGTTCGACCGTCGGCGAGCCGGCGTGCGCGCCCGCCAGCAGCCGGGTGCCCGCGCCGTTGACCCAGCACACGCGGCCGTTGCCGTCGATCGCGGCCAGGCCCTCGAGGGGCGTGTGCAGCAGGCCCGGGCTCGACTGGAAGCGAAGCAGCAGATGCTCGCGCGACTGCGCGCGCAGCAGGCGGTTCTCGATCGTCGTCGCATAGAGGCGCACCATCGCCGCCGCGTCGAAGCGGAACTGCTCCTCCTCGGACGACAGATCGAGCACGCCGGCGATCTCGCCGTGCGTGTTGCGGATCGGTGCGGCGGCGCAGTACATCACGTTGAAGCCGCTGAAGAAGTGCTCGGCGCCGCTCACCACGCAGACCTCGCCGGTGCGCGCCGACACGCCGGGCGCGCCGGTGCCGACGTTGGACTCGGCGAGATCGTTGCCGACCCGCGCCATGATCGGCATCAGCCGACCCTCGCCGAGGGCGGTGGGCGTCGCATGCACGATCACGCCGTCGTTGCTGGTCAGCAGGGCCTTGCAGGCGGTGCCGGCCAGGGCCGCGTCGAGCTGCGACAGATCGTCCTTCGCCGCGTCGAGCAGCTGGCGGTTGCGCGCCAGCGCGCCCGCCACGCGCGACTTGGTGATCGGCGAGAAGGTCACGTGCTCGTTCGGCCTGCGGCGCGCGCCGACGCAACGTGTCCACGACTGGATCACCAGTTCGGGCACCAGCCCCGAGGGGCGCACGCCCTCCTCGAAGAAGCGCTCGCGTGCCAGGGCCACGCGCTGCTCGGCGGTGGCGAAGAAGGGGCCGGCCGGCAGACGGGATTCGGGGCTGGGTCGTTGGCGAACAGCGGGCACTCTGGCGGTCATGGACGGACTCCGTGAGGGTGCGTGAATCTGTACCAGGCTGGAACAAAAAACGCCTAGGGAAACTACTTGATTGGGCTGCCTGGGAGGCAAAACCTATCGTTCGCCCTGCATTCTGAGGCTGCGGCATGTCGTCGGGCCGTCGCAATGGGAGACGAAGGATGAAGCGGGATTTCGCGAGGGCCGTGCTCGGCGTGGCCCTGGCATGTCTGGCGCCCCTGGCGCTGGCGCAGACGATCGACGACCTCAAGCGCGACGCGACGACGCCCGGCGACGTGACGACCTACGGCATGGGCTGGGGGCAGCAGCGCTACTCGGCGCTGGCCAAGATCAACAAGACCACCGTCAAGCGCCTGGTGCCGGCCTGGAACCTTAGCCTCGACAACTCCGCGAACGCCTCGACGCAGCCGCTGCTGATCGGCGGCGTGATGTACGTGTCGACGCACAACGCCACGGTGGCGATCGACGCCGAGAGCGGTCGCCAGAAGTGGAAGGTCGCCATCGACCTGCCGGCCGACGTGAACGGCTACCTCTGCTGCGGCATCCAGAGCCGCGGCATGGCCGCGCTCGATGGCGTGCTCTACCGCACCACCATCGATGCCCACGTGCTGGCCATCGACATGGCCAGCGGGAAGACGCTGTGGAAGCAGAAGGCGGCCGACTACAAGCAGGGCTACAGCATGACCCACGCGCCGCTGGTCGCCGGCGGCGTGCTGATCACCGGCATCTCCGGCGGCGAGTACGGCACGCGTGGCTTCCTCGATGGCTGGGACCTGAAGACCGGCGAGAAGAAGTGGCGCACCTGGACCGTGCCCGCTCCCGGCGAGCCCGGCTCGGAGACCTGGAACGCCGACCGCCACGACTAGGGCGGTGCGCCCACCTGGCTGACCGGCACCTACGACCCGGAGCTCAACCTCGTCTACTGGGGCACCGGCAACGGCGGGCCGTGGAACCCGGCGTGGCGCGGCAAGGATTCGCTCTACATCTGCTCCATCCTCGCGCTCGACCCGGCCACCGGCAAGATCGTCTGGCACTATCAGACCTCGCCCGGCGACCCCTACGACTACGACGCCACCAACGAGCTGGTGCTGGGCGAACTGCCGGTGAACGGCGCCGCCCGCAAGGTGCTGATGCAGGCCAACCGCAACGGCTACTTCTACGTGCTCGACCGCAGCAACGGCAAGCTGCTATCGGCCACGCAGTTCGCGCAGAAGGTCAACTGGGCGAGCGGCATCGACATGAAGACCGGCCGCCCCATCGACACCGAGATGACGAAGGCAGTGCGGTCCAATGTCGAGAGCAAGGACTTCATCGAGGCCTGGCCCAGTGCCTTCGGTGCGAAGAACTGGATGCCGATGAGCTTCGACCCGCTGAAGAAGCGCGTCTACCTGAACACGCTCAACTTCGGCATGAAGGTCAAGTACGGCACCCCGGCCTACCGCCAGGGGGCCTGGTACCTGGGGCTCGAACTCGGGGGGTGGGTCGATCCGGACGGAGGCATGCGTGGCGCGCTGGTCGCCTGGGATCCCACCACCGGCAGGAAGCTGTGGGAGAGCCCGACCGCCGCGCCGTACTGGAGCGGCGTGCTCTCCACCGCTGGCGGGCTGGTGTTCACCGGCGCGCAGACCGGCGAGTTCATGGCCTTCGACGCCGACACCGGCACGAAGCTGTGGCAGTTCCAGACCGGCTCGGGCATCTCCGGCCTGCCGATCACCTGGGAACTCAAGGGCCAGCAGTACGTCACCGTGACCAGCGGCGCCGCCACCGTGTACGGCTTCCTCGGCGGTGATGCCAAGCTGGCGCAGGTGCCGGCGGGCTCGTCGGTGTGGACCTTCAGGCTGATCGACTGATGCCGGCCGCGATGACCCGCGCCCGTGCGGCCGTGTTCGCCGCGCTGCTGGCGGCCGTTCTGCTGCCGGGGCCGGTGGCCCGAGCGCAGGCGCCCGAAGGCGGCGCGAGCGCCGCGCTGGGGCGCTCGCTCTACACCAGCTACTGCGCGCGCTGTCACGGCGTGAACATGGTCAGCAACGGTGCCAGCTTCGACCTGCGCAGCTTCCCGAAGGAACAGCGCGAGCGCTTCGAACGATCGGTGACGCAGGGGCTGCGTGCCATGCCGGCCTGGGGCTCGACCTTCCAGCCGGACGAACTGGCGTCGCTGTGGCTGTTCGTCAGTGCTGCCGCCAGCCCGCCGTGAAGGCGGCGAAGCGGTGGGGCCGTGTCGCGGCCGGACCGGGTAGACCCGCTTCGGTTTCTCCCTCTGGCGGCCCTGCAGGGGCCGCCCCTAGCATCGATGCGGTCCGCCGATCAGGAGTTCGCCATGACATCCGCCGTCCCCTTCCTGCAAGCCCGTGACCTGCTGCTGCGCCTGCGCGACGACCAGGCCGCAGCGGCGCGAGAGTTTCGCTGGCCGGCGCTCGGCGAGTTCAACTGGGCGCTGGACCACTTCGACGCGATGGCGCGCGACCCGCACGCGCCGATGCGCCGGCGCTGTGGATCGTCGGCGAGGACGGCAGCGAGGTGAAGCGCTCGTTCCGCGAGCTGTCGCAGCGCTCGGCCCAGGTGGCCAACCACCTGCGCGCCCTGGGCGTGCGGCGCGGCGACCGCGTGCTGCTGATGCTCGGCAACGAGCTGGCGCTGTGGGAGACCATGCTGGCGGCGATGAAGCTGGGCGCGGTGCTGATCCCGGCCACGGCGCTGCTGACCACCGAGGATCTGCGCGACCGCATGGAGCGCGGCGACGTGCGGCACGTGGTGACGGCCAGCGCGCAGACCGACAAGTTCGCGCCGCTGCCGGGCGACTACACGCGCATCAGCCTCGGCGAGGCCCAGCCCGGCTGGCAGCGCTTCGAGGACGCCGCCGCCGCGCCGTCCGCCTTCACCCCCGACGGACCGACGCGCGCCAGCGACCCGCTGCTGCTGTACTTCACCTCGGGCACCACCTCCAAGCCCAAGCTGGTGCTGCACACCCACCAGAGCTATCCGGTGGGGCACCTGTCGACGATGTACTGGATCGGCCTGCGGCCCGGCGACGTGCACCTCAACATCTCCTCGCCCGGCTGGGCCAAGCATGCGTGGAGCTGCTTCTTCGCGCCGTGGAATGCCGGCGCCTGCGTGTTCATCTACAACACCGCCCGCTTCAACGCGGGCGGGCTGCTGGCCGTGCTCGAGCGCTGCCGCGTCACCAGCCTGTGCGCGCCGCCCACGGTGTGGCGCATGATGGTGCAGGAAGACCTGGGCGCCTACCGTGGCCGGCTCGCGCTGCGCGAGCTGATCGGCGCGGGCGAGCCGCTCAACCCCGAGATCATCGAGCAGGTGCGCGCCGCCTGGGACCTGACGGTGCGCGACGGCTACGGCCAGACCGAGACCACCGCGCAGATCGGCAATGCGCCGGGCCAGCCGCTCAAGCCCGGGTCGATGGGCCGGCCGCTGCCGGGCTACCGCATCGCGCTGATCGACGCCGACGGCAAGGAGGCCGACGAGGGCGAGGTCTGCATCGTGCTGGCCGAGCGGCCGCTCGGGCTGATGGTGGGCTACCAGGACAGCGCCGAGAAGACCGCCGACGCGATGCGCGACGGCTACTACCACACCGGCGATGTGGCGGCGCGCGATGCCGAGGGCTACATCACCTTCGTCGGCCGCGCCGACGACGTGTTCAAGGCCTCCGACTACCGCATCAGCCCGTTCGAGCTGGAGAGCGCGCTGATCGAGCACGAGGCGGTGGCCGAGGTGGCGGTGGTGCCCAGCCCCGACCCGCTGCGCCTGGCCGTTCCCAAGGCCTACCTGATCCTCACCGCCGGCCAGACGCCCGACCGTGCGCTGGCCGAGGCGATCCTCGGCTTCGCGCGCAAGCAGCTCGCACCCTACAAGCGCGTGCGGCGCATCGAGTTCGTCACCGAGCTGCCCAAGACCATCTCCGGGAAGATCCGCCGCGTGCAGCTGCGCGCACAGGAGGTCGAGCGGCGCGCGGCCGGCGTGCGCGCGGCCGGCGAGTTCTTCGAGGAGGACTTCCCGCAACTGAAGGCCGAGGCCTGAGCAGGAGGCGCGCATGGACAACGCGAGCTACGTGCACGGCGCCTCGGCGCAGACGCTGATCGGCGAGACCATCGGTCGCTGGTTCGACGCGGCCTGCGAGCGCCATGCCGAGCGCGACGCGCTGGTGGTGCGGCACCAGCAACTGCGGCTCAGTTACGCCGAGCTGCGCCAGCGCGTCGACGCGCTGGCCTGTGGCCTGATGCGCCTGGGCCTGAAGGCCGGCGAGCGCATCGGCATCTGGTCACCCAACAACGCCGAGTGGACGCTGACGCAGTTCGCCACCGCCAAGCTCGGGCTGGTGCTGGTGAACATCAACCCGGCCTACCGGCGCAGCGAGCTCGAATACGCCCTCACCAAGGTGGGGTGCCGCGCGCTGATCGCCGCGCCGTCGTTCAAGGGCAGCGACTACCTCGCGATGCTCGCCGACCTGGCGCCCGAGCTCGCGCAATGCGCGCCAGGGCGGCTGCGCGCGAAACGCCTGCCGGACCTGGAGTTCGTGATCCGTCTGGGCGCGGAGGCGACGCCGGGCATGCTGAACTTCGACACCTTGCTGCGCACGCCGCGCGCCGACGACCGGGTCGACCTGGCCCGGCTCGGCGAGACGCTGCAGTTCGACGACCCGATCAACATCCAGTTCACCTCGGGCACCACCGGCAACCCCAAGGGCGCGACGCTGTCGCACCACAACATCCTGAACAACGGCCACTTCGTCGGCGAGGCGATCCGCCTCGCGCCGGGCGACCGGCTGTGCATCCCGGTGCCGCTGTACCACTGCTTCGGCATGGTGATGGGCAACCTGGGGGCACTCACGCACGGCGCGACCATGGTCTACCCGTCCGAGGGCTTCGATGCCGCGGCCACGCTGGCGGCGGTGGCCGAGGAACGCTGCACCGTGCTGTACGGCGTGCCGACGATGTTCATCGCCCAGCTCGACCACCCCGACTTCGCGCGCCACGACCTGCGCAGCCTGCGCACCGGCATCATGGCCGGCAGCCCCTGCCCGATCGAGGTGATGCGCCGCGTGGTCGACAAGATGCACATGGCCGAGGTCACCATCGCCTACGGCATGACCGAAACATCGCCCGTCAGCTTCCAGAGCGCCACCGACGACCCGCTGGAGCGGCGCGTGTCCACCGTCGGGCGCATCCAGCCGCATTGCGAGGTGAAGCTCGTCGACGAGGCCGGCCGCATCGTGCCGCGCGGCGAACCCGGCGAGCTGTGCACGCGCGGCTACTCGGTCATGCTGGGCTACTGGGACGACGCGGCGAAGACCCGCGAGGCCATCGATGCGGCGGGCTGGATGCACACCGGCGACCTCGCCACGCTGGATGCCGAGGGCTACTGCAACATCGTCGGCCGCCTGAAGGACATGGTCATCCGCGGCGGCGAGAACCTCTACCCGCGCGAGATCGAGGAATTCCTCTACCGCCACCCCAAGGTGCAGGACGTGCAGGTGATCGGCGTGCCCGACCCGAAGTACGGCGAGGAGCTGTGTGCCTGCGTCATCGTGCGGGCCGGCGAGCAGCTCGGCGCCGACGAACTGCGCGCGTTCTGCGACGGCGAGATCGCGCGCCACAAGGTGCCGCGCCACATCCACTTCGTCGACGCCTTCCCGATGACGGTGACCGGCAAGATCCAGAAGTTCAGGATGCGCGAGCAGATGAAGGAGCTGCTGGGCCTGGTCGACGTGAAGACTGCCTGAGGCCGGCGTCTCACACCGGCGTGGCGCTGGTCGCCTTCACGCGGTCCATCACGAAGCTCGTCTTGCAGTCCTCGACGCTCGGGTGCTTCAGCAGCGTGTCCATGATGAAGCGCGAGTAGTGCGCCATGTCCTGCACCACCACGCGCAGGTGGTAGTCGGTCTCGCCGGTCAGCGCCACGCATTCCACCACCTCGGGCCACACCTGCACCGAGGCCTTGAACAGGTCCATCGGGTTGCGCTTGTGCGTCTCGGTGTGCTTCTCGAGCCGCACGCTGATGAAGGCCGTGAGCCCCAGGCCCACGCCCGCAGGTGGCACCACCGCTGCATAGCCCGCGATCACGCCCGCTTCCTCCAGCCGCTTCACGCGCCGCAGTGCGGCCGAGGCCGACAGCTGTACCTCGGCGGCCAGCTGGTCGTAGGTGGCGCGGCCGTTGGCCTGCAGCACGCGCAGGATGCGTCGGTCGATCATGTCGAGCTCGATAGAGGCTTCCATAAGGTTGATTGTGCAGGAATCATGCGCGATGTTGGTCATTTGCGCGTGGTTTGCAGTAAACCTGCGCCGCATGCTCTATACAGTGGAGACAGTTCTTTCTCCACGCCAGCGAGGTCCGCGCATGCAATTCACCCCTTGGGACAACCCGATGGGCACCGACGGCTTCGAGTTCATCGAATACGCCGCGCCGGACCCCGCCGCGATGGGCGCGCTGTTCGAGCGCATGGGCTTCCGCGCGATCGCCAAGCACCGCCACAAGCAGGTCACGCTGTACCGGCAAGGCGAGATCAACTTCATCGTCAATGCGGAGCCCGACTCGTTCGCGCAGCGCTTCGCGCGTCTGCACGGCCCGAGCATCTGCGCCATCGCGTTCCGCGTGCGGGACGCCAAGGCCGCCAGCGAGCGGGCGGTCGCGCTCGGCGCGTGGGGCTATGCCGGCCACGCCGGTCCCGGCGAGCTGAACATCCCTGCCATCAAGGGCGTGGGCGACTCGCTGATCTACCTGGTCGACCGCTGGCGCGGCAAGAACGGCGCGAAGGACGGCGACATCGGCAACATCGGCTTCTTCGACGTCGACTTCGAACCGCTGCCCGGCGCTACGCTCACGCCCGTCGGCCACGGCCTCACCGTCGTCGACCACCTGACGCACAACGTGCACCGCGGCCGCATGGCCGAGTGGGCCGAGTTCTATGCGCGGCTGTTCAACTTCCGCGAGATCCGCTACTTCGACATCGAGGGCCAGGTGACCGGCGTGAAGAGCAAGGCCATGACCAGCCCCTGCGGCAAGATCCGCATCCCGATCAACGAAGAGGGCAACGAGACCCCGGGGCAGATCCAGGAGTACCTGGACCGCTACCACGGCGAGGGCATCCAGCACGTCGCGCTCGGCTCGGGCGACCTGCACGCCACCGTCGACGCGCTGCGCGTCCAGGGCGTGAAGCTGCTCGACACGCCCGACACCTACTACGAGTTGGTCGACCGGCGCATCCCCGGTCACGGCGAGGACCTCGCGGCACTGCGTTCGCGCGGGATCCTGGTCGATGGCAAGGCCGGCGAACTGCTGCTGCAGATCTTCAGCGAGAACCAGCTCGGACCGATCTTCTTCGAGTTCATCCAGCGCAAGGGCGATCAGGGCTTCGGCGAGGGCAACTTCAAGGCCCTGTTCGAGAGCATCGAGCTCGACCAGATGCGCCGCGGCGTGCTGGCCGGCGAGGCCGCGACGCAGGGCGCCTGACGCGCCACGCTGCTCCCCGCCCGGCAGAGAATCCGCACCGCCATGAAGAACGACTTCCATGACGGCGTGAACAAGGGCGTGGCACCGGTCACCTACGGGCAGGGCGACCGGCCGCCGCGCGGCGACTACTCGCGCGCGCGGGCCGACTACAGCTGCGAGCAGGACATGGCCCGCTACACCGAGGCCGACCACGAGACCTACCGCCGTCTCTATGCCCGCCAGCTGCGGCAGCTGCCTCGCCTGGCCTGCCAGGCATTCATCGACGCTGTCGAGCAGCTCGGTGCCCCCGACCGCATCCCGCGCTTCAGCGACATCTCCGCGCGGCTGTCGAAGGCCACCGGCTGGCAGATCGTCGGCGTGCCCGGCCTGATCCCCGAGGAGGCCTTCTTCGCGCTGCTCGCCCAACGGAAGTTCCCGGTCACCGACTGGATCCGCACCCCCGAGGAGTTCGACTACGTCGTCGAGCCCGATGTCTTCCACGACCTGTTCGGCCACGTGCCCCTGCTGTTCAACCCGGTGTTCGCCGACTACATGCAGGCCTATGGCGCCGGCGGGCTCAAGGCCAGCCGGCTCGACGCCTGCGAGCTGCTGGCGCGCCTGTACTGGTACACGGTGGAGTTCGGGCTGATCGACACGCCGCAGGGCCTGCGCGCCTACGGGGCCGGCATCCTGTCGAGCGCCGGCGAGCTGCGCCACGCGGTCCTGTCCCCCGAGCCGCAGCGCATTGCCTTCGATCTGCAGCGGCTGATGCGCACGCTCTACAAGATCGACAGCTACCAGGCCGGCTACTTCGTGATCGACAGCTTCCGCCAGCTGTTCGACGCCACCGCGCCGGACTTCACGCCGGTCTATGCGGCAGTGCGCCAGCAGCCGCTGGTGGAGGCCGGCATCGTGCTGGACGGCGAGCGCTGCTTCACGCCCGCCGGCTGAAGCCGTCACGCCGCCTGGCCTCCCCCAACGGGGGCCCCGCGAGAGCGATGTGTGACAGGGTGAGCGCACCGAGACTCGTCGGCAGTGAACGCCACTGCCCCGCTGCCCTCGATGTCGCCCCAGTTGTCCACCCGCTGCGCACTGGCCTTGCTGGGGGCGATGCTGTTCGCGAGCCTGATGGGCCTGCTCGCCTGGGGGCCGGTCGGCTATCCGGCGCAGACCGACCGCAACACCGACTCGCGCACCGTCCTCGGTCTGGTGCAGGGCTGGAACCTGCTGTCGCTGCTGCCCCTGTTCGCGGCCAGCGTGGCGGGCACCGTCGGCCTGCGCCGCCACCGCGCTGGCGGCCCGCGTCGCCTGGCGTGGCGCCTGTTCTTCGGCGCGGCCATGCTGACCACCGTGGTCGGCGCACTGGACCATCTTGCGCCGGGCGATGTCGGCTTCCTGCTGAGGCAGGTCGCCACCGCCAGTGTTTGCGTCCTGCTGTCCCTGATCTACCTTGCAGAACGGCTGGGGCCTCGCTGGGTCACTCCCGGGCTGCTGGCGGCGGCCGTCGCGAGCGGGCCGCTCGGCGGTCTGGCCTGCGCAGCCAGCGCGGCCTGGCTCGACGGTCCTGACTTGCGCTGGCTGCTGTGGCTCGAGTTGCTGCCGGTGCTGCTGATGCCGCTCGGCGTGTGGGGGCTGCGCAGCGACGGCCTGCGCCCACGCGACTGGATCGTGGCGCTGCTGTGGTTCGCAGCGGCGAGGTTCGTCGACGCCGCAGATGGCTGGGTGTGGCAGGCCAGCGGCGGGGTGTTCAGCGGCCACGCCGTGCACCACCTGCTGCTGGCGGGCTGTATCGGCTGGCTCGCCTGGCGGGTGTTGCGTCAGCGCCCCGACGCGCCGCCGGCCACGCACGAGGAGCTGGCGGCAAGCCAGCGCGCCGCCTCGCTCACCACCTCCGGGTGAAACACCATCGCCACGTGCGCCGTGGCGGGCAGGTGGCGGTTGTCGGCGCCTGGCAGGGTGGCGGCGCAGGCCGGGAACACGATGTTGTCGGCGTGGCTGTAGAAGCAGGTGAAGCGGCCGGTGTGCAGCGCCGGCTCGCGGGCGGCCAGCCCGGTGATCCATTCGCTGGCCTGGCGCATGTGGCGGGAGTTCGTCGTGCGGCTCAGCCGTGCCAGCCAGGTGCCGCGGTGTGGTGAGCCGATCGTGATCACATGCTGCACGCGGGTGGCGGCCCCGGGCGTCGCCGCGAGCCAGGCGCGCGCCACCAGCCCGCCCATGCTGTGGCACACCAGCAGAGGCGGCAGGCCGGTCGACTTCTCGAGCCGCGCCACCGCCGCCTCGAGCTGAGGCACGTAGATGTCCAGGTCGCTGAACACCGGTTCCAGATCGACGGCCACGTACGGTCGTTGCTCGGCCGTGCAGCGCGCAAGCCACGGCCCCCACAGGCCGCGATTGCAGACGTAGCCGTGCACGAACACCACGCCGCGCACGCCGGGCCGGCCCGGCACGTCGGGGTAGCGCGCGGCGTGGAAGCTGGCGCCACACGAACACCTGCCATGCCACCACGCACTCGCCCAGCCAGGCCCGCAGCAACTGCAGCGGGCCGGCACGCGGGGTCTCGTCGCGGCCGTGCAGGCAGGCCAGCAGCACGAACTCGACCGCGAGGATGAAGACGTATCCGAAGGCGAGCACCAGCGCGCCGGCGACGGCCAGTACCGGCCGCCCCTCCGACGCCCACCCTACCAGCCAGCCCAGCGCGGCCAGCGTCACTGCCAGGATCACGAGGCGCTGCAGGCGCGCGAGCATGGGCAGGTGAGTCCTAGGCCAGCGAAACCGTACGGCCCGTCAGGCGATGCGTCAGTCCGCTGGCGAGCCGGTTGACGATGCCGTAGATCGACAGCTGCGGGTTCGCGCCCACGCTGGTGGGGAACAGCGAGCCGTCGTGCACCGACAGGTTCTCGAGCTGCCAGTGCTGGCCGTTCGGCTGCACCACGCCCAGCTTCGCCTCGCCGGCGAAGCCGCAGCCGCCCATGGCATGCGCGCTGAACACGCGCGTGAGCTGCGGCTTCATCGGCAGGGCGGCGATCTCGCGCTTCGCCTCGTCCCAGCTGCGGTAGCTGCGCGCCAGCTCGTGGGTCGGGATCACCTCGCGCGCACCGGCTGCGAACTGCAGCTCGGCCATGCTCAGCAGCGCGCGGCGCGCGCCGTCCATCACGAACGCGGTCAGTGGGTAGTCGAGCAGCGGCGTGCGATCGTCGCGCAGCCGCACGAGCCCGCCGGGCGACTGCGGATGGAAGCCGTCGCGCAGCAGCGCGAGCAGCGCATGCGTGTGCGGGAACTGCTTGAGCTGCCGCGTCTGCTCGAGCCCGAAGCCGGCCATCGTCGTCGCGAACACCGTCGGGTGGATCGGTGGCGCCTCGAGCTTGTAGCCGATGGGGCCGTCGATCGGATCGACGCCGAGGAAGTGGTCGCTGTAGATCGTCTGCGGCGCGCCGGCCCAGCCCTCGACCCGCTGATCGAAGACAGCCGCCGACGCCACCACCGGATGCAGGAAGCTGCGGTGCCCGAGGCGGTTGTGCGGATCGGGAGCCTTCGATCGCAGCAGCAACCCGGGCGAGTTGATCGCACCGCCCGCCACCACGTAGTGCTTCGCGCTCACGCGCACCGTGCGGTCCGACGCGGCGCTGCCGTCGGTCGCGACCGGCACGCAGTCGAGCCAGCGGACCTTCGAACCGTCGTGCTCGAAGGCCTGCGCGCGCGTTTCCACCAGCAGCCGCGCGCCGCGCTCCAGCGCGGCGGGGATTGTGGTCACCAGCATCGACTGCTTCGCGTTCGTCGGGCAGCCCAGGCCGCAGGAGCCGAGGTTCCAGCAGCCCTTCACGTTGCGCTGGATCGTCGCGGCGCGGATGCCCAGCCGGTCGGCGCCGCGCTTGAGCAGTTCGTTGTTCTCGTTCGGCGGCGCCAGCCAGGGGCCGATGCCGAGACGCCGCTCGGCCTGCGCGAACCACGGCGCCAGTGCCTCGGGCGTGTAGTCCTTCAGGCCGAAGTGCTGCTGCCAGTAGGCCAGCGTGTCGTCGGGCGTGCGGAAGGAACTGGTCCAGTTGACCGTGGTCGATCCGCCGACGCAGCGGCCCTGCAGGATGTTGATCGCCTTGTCGGCCGTCTTGCGCCCGGCGCTCTCCTGGTAGAGCTGCGGATAGGCCTCGCGCTCGAGCTGGTGGAAGTCACTGCTGGTCTTCAGCGGGCCTTCCTCGATCAGCAGCACGTCGAGGCCGGCCTGGGTCAGCAGTTCGGCCGTGATGCCGGCGCCCGCGCCGCTCCCGACGATCGCCACGTCGCAGCTGATCCGCTCCGGCAGCGGCTGCGCGCCCGCGTGGCGTCCGCCGAACACCTTCCAGCCGCGGCCGAGTCCGTCCTTGAACGGGTCGATGATGGCCATGCCGCTCAGACCGCGCTCGGGCCGGGATAGCCCAGCAGCGACCAGTGCTCCGACTGCGCGAAGTAGGCCGCGTTGGTGAGGTCGCGCAGCGCGTGATACGCCTGCTGGCGCAGCTCGTGGTCGGTGGTGCGCATGCGGCGCAGCGCGGCCTCGAGTTCGTTCACGCTCGCGTCGGCCCAGTCGCTGCGCAGGCCGGTCAGCCACTGCCGCGTGGCCGACACCGACAGCACGCCGAGCAACTGCGCGATCTCCGCCTGGGTCGCCGTGGGAAGCCGGCAATCGTCTCGTCCAGCCGCTGCAGATGGCGCTCCAGTGCTGCGTCGAGCGCCGCCGGCTCGGCTGGCAGGCTGCCTTCGAGCACGGCGCGCG
>NZ_AZND01000011.1:0-39971 GCF_000576205.1 Methylibium sp. T29
GGCAAGGGCGGCGGCAGCGGTGGTGGGGGAGGCGGCGGCGGTGGGGC
Organism: Methylibium sp. T29; assembly: GCF_000576205.1. NCBI lineage: Bacteria > Pseudomonadati > Pseudomonadota > Betaproteobacteria > Burkholderiales > Sphaerotilaceae > Methylibium > Methylibium sp. T29. Next base: position 48 of record NZ_AZND01000011.1, read on the forward strand.
AGGGGCCGGCGGCACGCTCACCAAGAGCGGCAGCGGCAAGGCCTCGCGCTCGATCGAGGAGATCAAGCTCGTGTTCGAGCGCAACAAGGGCGCGATCTATGCGCTCTACAACCGCGCGCTGCGCGAGGACCCGTCGCTGCAGGGCAAGGTAGTGCTCGAACTGAAGATCGCGCCGGCCGGCGACGTGGTGGGCGTGCGCATCGTGTCGAGCGAACTGCATGCGAGCGAACTGGAAGGCAAGCTGCTGGCGCGCGTGCGGCAGTTCGATTTCGGCGCGAAGGATGTGGAGCAAATGGTGGTGTCCTGGCCGGTGGATTTCCTGCCGTCGTGACCTCGTTGCTCCGTGCGGAGGTCTGTCTGTCGAGTGGTGGAGGGGCGCCGTGACGGGCCGCTGTGTTGCGCTCGTGTCCCCCGCGGTCCGCCCTGCGGGCCGACCGCTCCTCCTTTACCTCGCTCCACACAGCGGCCCGTCACGGCGCTTCGATACGCCCTGGTCAGCAGCGCGCAGTCAAAGCACGCAGGAGCAATGCGAACCTCAGCGTGTGTTGACGATGTCGCGATACATCGGCGCCAGCCGCGCGAGCAGGCGGTTCTGCACGGAGAAGGGGATGCCCTGCCGGTCCATCGACTCCTGAAGCACCTCGACCAGCGCGTTGAAGTCGGCCTTGCGGATCTTCATCTCGGCGTGGGAGTTCTTCATCGTCTCGCCCTCGTAGACACAGGAGCCGCCGGACACCACACAGAACTGGTCGACGAGCTGCTTCTGCAGCTCCGACAGCTTGGTTTCCTTGAAGAATTCGCCGATGCGCGGATCGGCCGCGAGACGGGGCACGAAGTCGGCCATCAGTTTCGTCAGACCAGGCGTGCCGCCGAGGGCACGGTAGAGCGCATCGTCGGGGGGCGTGGATTGCGCGGCGGCGGAGAGCGCCGCCATGGCGCAGCTCAGGGCGATCAGGAGACGCTTCATGGGGAGGCTCATGAGTACGGGCGGGGTTGTCAGAACGCCACCTGGGCCGACAGGTAGGCGCCGCTCTGGCGCCGGTCGACGACGGCCGGCACGATGCGGCCGAGATCGACCCAGGCCAGCGTCAGCGACAGGTTCTTGTCCGGGGCCCAGGCGATGAACAGGTCCTTCCAGTCGTCTTCGGCCAGGCCGTCGCCGAGCAGCGAGGGGTTCAGGTTGTCCGGCTTGAAGCGGTACTCGGCGCCGATCGCCAGATTGCGGCGCAGCAGCCAGGCCACGGAAAACTCCGGCAGCAGCTTGTAGCGGTCGCGCGCCGTGCCACCGAAGCCGAGCAGGCCGTTCTGGTTGGCCTTGGTGGCCCGCAGCGTCGTGTTGAGCAGCACCCCCTGCGCGAGCAGGAGCTTGGTGGCACTGAGGTAGACGTCGGTGCCTCGGTCGTCGGCGCCCAGGGCCTGCAGCGTCGGTGCCAGGCCGCCGGCGTCGAGCCGCTTGCGCTCGAGGCCGATGGCGATCTGCGGCATCCACGTGTCGCTGTCCAGCACGGCATCGCCGGCGATTCTGAGCTTCACCGCGAAGATGTCCTGCTTCAGCCTCAGGCCGGGCAGGCCGAGCGCGGTGCCAGTGCGTCCGGTGTCGAAGTCCTGGCGGGCCAGCGACAGTTCGATGCGCTCGTCGAAGCTGGCGGCCACGCCGTAGCCGGTGAGCCCGTAATCCTGCGTCCTCAGGCGCGTCAGGTAGGCGCTGGCGCCGAACTGTCCGACGCTGGCATAGCTGCCGGTCAATGCCCAGGGTGTCAGGCCGCCACCGGCGGCGCCATCGATGCTGCTGACGCCACCGGTCAACAGCAGCTTGCCCTCGCGCGCCGGTGCCGGGGCGGCAGCAGCCAGGGCCGATGCCGCCAGCAGGAACAGCGCGGTCACGCGGCCGCCGACCCCGACGGTCGATCGGAACTCGTGACTCAGGACTTCGAATGACATGGAGGCTCCCACCACCGACGAAAGAGGCCGCGCGGCGGCGGCGGTTCGTGACGTCCTGGGCACGGCGGTGCGTGCGGACGTCGCCGCGGACCCCCGGCTGCAAGTTGCGCGCCTGACAGGTTGCGGCATGTCAGTGGCGCCTCAGTCGTCGAACAGCGATCGCGTATGCGGCTGCGCGGCCGGCTTCGCTGCGGCGGGTGGGACAAGCTCGCCGGGGCGCGACAGCGAGCCGACCCGCACGCCCAGCAGGCGCAGGCGTCGCTCGAGCGGGGCGCGCTTGAGGCATTCGCCGGCCGCCCGACGGATCGCCGCGAGGTCGTCGACCGGGGCCGGCAGCGTGAGGTCGCGGGTCACCGTCCTGAAGTCGTCGTAGCGCAGCTTCAGCCCGATGGTCCTGCCGACGTAACCCTTGCGCTGCAGGTCGTCGGCCACCTGCTCGCACAGCCGCGTGAAGATGGCCGACAGCGCTGCGCGGTCGTTGCGCGGGTGCAGGTCGCGGTCGAACGTGGTCTCGCGGCTCAGGCTGACCGGTTCGCTGTGCGTCACCACCGGCCGTTCGTCGCGGCCGTGGGCGGCGGCATGCAGCCAGGCGCCGTAGTGGGCGCCGAAGTTCTTCAGCAGCCAGGCCGGGTCGGCGGCGGCCAGCTCGCCGATCGTGCGGATGCCCAGGGCCTCGAGCTTCGCCGAGGCCTTCGGCCCGATGCCGTTGATGCGCCGGGCCGGTAGCGGCCAGATGCGTGTCTCGATGTCGGCCTCGCGCAGGATCGTCAGGCCGTCGGGCTTGTCGAGTTCGGAGGCGAGCTTGCTCAGCAGCTTGTTGGGCGTGACGCCGATCGAGCAGCTGAGGCCGGTGGTTTCCAGCACGCGGGCCTTGATGGCGCGCGCCAGCGTCGCGCCGCGGTCGACCGCGACACCGGGCAGGGCCGAGAGATCGATGTAGATCTCGTCGACGCCGCGGTCCTCGATCAGCGGTGGCGTGTTGCCCACGATCTCGGCCACCGCCGCCTTGAACAGGCGCGAGTAGCGCCGGTACTCGTCGAAGTCGACCGGCAGCAGCACCGCGTCGGGCGCCAGGGCGGCCGCTTCATCAGTCCCATGCCGGAGTTCACGCCGTAGCGGCGCGCCGCATAGGTGGCGGTGGTGACGACGCCACGGCCGGCGTAGTGGCGCAGCGTCGCGTAGCGGCGGCTGCCGTCGGCCAGCACCTCCGGTTCGTGGCGCCGGCCCCCGCCGATGACCACCGGCTCGCCTTTCAGTTCCGGATAGCGCAGCAACTCGACCGACGCGTAGAACGCGTCCATGTCGAGGTGGGCGATGTAGCGTTCTGGCATGTGCCGAGCCGCCGGCCGGGAGGCGGCCCTGGCGGGGGCTCAGTGCGTTTGGCGGTGTTCGAGCGACAGTGCGTACAGCCGGCCGCTGCGGGCGCCGCTGCGGCAGAACGCCAGCACCGGCTTGGGCAGGCGCTCCATCAGCGCGGCCATCGCCTGCGCCTGTTCGGGCGTCTGGAAACCGCCGGCAACCGGCAGGTGGGCGTACTCGAGGCCGGCGGCCCGTGCGGCGGCCTCGATCGCGGCGCTGGTCGGCTGGTCCGGCCCGCCTTCGAAGTCGGGGCGGTTGTTGACCACACTGCGGAAGCCGGCGGCGGCCGCGGCGGCCATCGCGTCGGGGGTCAGCTGGGGGGCCGTGGCGATCTCGGCATTCAGGCGGGTGGCGGGCAGATCCATCGGGGCGTCCTCGTGATGCGGGTGGCGTGCCGGAGCGAGCTTACTTCGACAGCGCCTGCTTCACCGCGGCCGACGCCAGGCCCATGTCGGCCTTCCCGGCCAGGCGGGTCTTGACGGCGCCCATCACCTTGCCCATGTCGCCCGGGCCGCTGGCGCCGAGCTCGGCGACGATCGCGGCCACCTCGGAGGCCACCTGCTCGGCGCTCAGGCGCGCCGGCAGGTAGGCCTCCAGCACGGCCAGTTCGGCGGTCTCCTTGTCGGCGAGGTCGGTACGGCCGGCGGCGCTGAACTGGCTGATCGAGTCCTTGCGCTGCTTGATCAGCTTGTCGACGATCGCGATCACCATGGCGTCGTCGAGCACCACGCGCTCGTCGACCTCCTTCTGCTTCAGCGCGGCCAGCAGCAGGCGGATGGTGCCGAGGCGTGCTGCGTCCTTGGCGCGCATCGCGCTCTTCATGTCTTCGGTGATGCGGTCTTTGATCGGGCTCGTCATGAGGCTCTCTCCGGTCTCCAGAAACGACCAAGCCCGCTTGGGCGTCCCCGCGCGGGCTTGATGTGGTGCCGACTGAGGGGTGGTCAGTACAGCTTCTTGGGCAGCTGCATGCTGCGCACGCGCTTGAAGTGGCGCTTCACGGCGGCCGCCTTCTTGCGCTTGCGCTCGGCGGTGGGCTTCTCGTAGAACTCGCGGGCCCGCAGGTCCGTCAGCAGGCCGATCTTCTCGATCGTGCGCTTGAAACGACGCAGAGCCACATCGAAGGGCTCGTTTTCTTTGACGCGAACGGTGGTCATGAAACGGTGGATCCTTGAATTTGCGCACCGGGTTCCGGGGAATCTTTCCGGATGACTCGGGCCGGGTTCGGCGCGCGGTTTGCCAGCAAAGACGAAGATTATAGACCGGCGGCGAGGACCGGCGCAATGCAGCCTGCGCCGGGCGTCAGGGGTGCGGAACCGGTGTCTCCGCGCGGCCGGCGGCGGCCAGGGCCTCGGCGCAGGCGTGCCCGCTGGCCCAGGCCCACTGGAAGTTGTAGCCGCCGAGCCAGCCGGTCACGTCGACCACCTCACCGATGAAATGCAGGCCGGGCACACGCCGGCTTTCCATCGTCTGTGAACTGAGCTCACGCGTGTCCACGCCGCCGGCGGTGACCTCGGCCTTGCGGTAGCCCTCGGTGCCGGCCGGCGTCAGCATCCAGTGCTGGAGCGAGGCGGCGAGGGTGGCCAGATCCTTGTCCTTGACCTCGGGCAGTGGCCGTGCGGCCAGGTTGCCGAGCGGTGCGCACCAGGCCTCGGCCAGGCGGGCCGGCAGGCGGGTCGCCAGTTCGTTGCCGAGCTGGCGCCTGGATACCGCCTTGGCCTCGCGCAGGGCGGACGCCAGGTCCTGGCCCGGCGCCAGGTCCAGCGCGATCGGCGTGCCAGGCTGCCAGTAGCTGGAGATCTGCAGCACCGCCGGGCCGCTGAGCCCGCGGTGCGTGAACAGAAGGTCCTCGAGGAAGCGTCCAGCCGCGGAGCCGCTGCCGGTGCTCACCGTCACCTCGAGCGACAGGCCCGCCAGGGCCGCGAACGGCGCCCAGGCGGTGGCATCGAAGGTCAGCGGCACCAGCGCGGGTCGAGGCTCGACCACGCGGTGGCCGAACTGCCGCGCCAGCCGGTAGCCGAAGTCGCTGGCGCCGATCTTCGGGATCGAGAGCCCGCCGGTGGCGACCACCACGCGCCTTGCGCGCACGCTGCCGCGATCGGTGTCGAGCTCGAAGCCGCGGACAGCGGCCCGCCGCACGGTGGCGACGCGGCAGGGCTGCCAGCGCGTCACGCCGCCGGCCTCGCACTCGCGCAACAGCATGGCGATCAGGTCCTCGCTGGACTCGTCGCAGAACAGCTGGCCCTTGTGCTTCTCGTGCCAGGGAATGCGGTGGCGCTGCACCAGGGCGATGAAGTCGCGCGGCGTGTAGCGTGCCAGCGCCGAGCGGCAGAACGCCGGGTTGCCGGACAGGAAGTTCGCCGGCCCGGTTTCGAGGTTGGTGAAGTTGCAGCGCCCGCCGCCGGAGATGCGGATCTTCTCGGCCAGCTTCTCCGCGTGATCGACCAGCAGCACGCGCAGGCCGCGCTGGCCGGCGACGCCGGCACAGAAGAGGCCGGCTGCTCCCGCGCCGATCACCACGACGTCGAAGGGGGAAGCGGCCTGCATCGGCACGATTATCGGGGCGCGCGCCACGCGTCCATGCGCCGCTGCAGGTCGGCGAAGCGCTCGACCAGCTGGTCCAGCACCACGCGCACGCGCGCCGGCACATACTCGCGGCTCGGCAGCAAGGCGTGCACCGGCACCTCGTCGCCGCGGTGGCCCGGCAGCACCTGCACCAGGCGGCCGGCCTCGAGATCGGCGAGCACGTCACACAAGGCTTTCGACGCGATGCCGCGACCCTGCAGTGCCCATTGCCGTGCCAGCGAGCCGTCGCCGCACAGCGCCCCGCCCACGCGCACCGGTTCGCCCTCGCCACGCACGCTGCGGCCCCGCCAGAAACGCCAGTCGCGGTTCGCGCGGCCCCCCAGCATCCACAGCAGGCAGTCGTGCCCGGCCAGATCGGCGGGCGTCTGGGGCGTGCCGCGTCGGCGCAGATAGGCCGGCGATGCGACCGCGATGCGCGGGCCGCTGCACAGCCGGCGAGCCACCAGGCCGGAGTCGGGCAGGGTGCCGTAGCGCACGGCGATGTCGACCGACTCACGCCGAACGTCGTGCAGGCGGTCGCTGACGTGCAGGCTCAGGCGCAGGCCGGGGTGGGCGACCAGCCAGGGTGCGAGCCAGGGCGACAGCAGCTGGTAGGTGGTGTCTGCGGGGGCTGCAAGCTGCACCTCGCCGTCCACCGCGCCGGGGTCGGAGCGCAGCGCTGCCGTGCCCTCGGCCCACCGGGCCGTCAGGGCTTCGCAGGTGTCGAGGAAACGCTCGCCTTCGGGGGTGAGTCGCAGCGCGCGGGTGCTGCGCTCGATCAGCCGTCGCTGCAGCGAGGCCTCGATGCGCTTGATGGTTGCGCTCACCGCCGCCGGCGTCAGCGCCAGCTGCCGCGCAGCGGCGCTGAACGATCCGCTGCGGGCCACCTGAATGAAGAGGTTCAGGTCGTCGAGATGCATGGGTGGGGATCAAGTTTCAAATATTGATTGAAAGTATTGTCGATTGATAAGCGTTGATTCACTCTCACGGTCTTTCGACAATGCCTCATCCCGCCTCGGGTCCCGTTCCCCCTGCAAGGAGTTCCGCATGAAAGCCGTCGCATTCACCCGCAGTCTGCCGATCGATGCTGCCGGCGCCCTGGTCGACATCGACCTGCCCGTGCCCGAGCCGCTGCCGCACGATCTGCGGGTCGCGGTGCGGGCGGTGTCGGTCAACCCGGTCGATACCAAGGTGCGCCGCAACGGCGCCCATGCCGACGGCACGCCTCGTGTGCTGGGCTGGGACGCGGTCGGCGTGGTCGAGGCGGTCGGCAGTGCCGTCACGCGCTTCCAGCCCGGTGACCGGGTCTGGTATGCGGGCTCGATCGCGCGCAACGGCAGCAATGCCGAACTGCACCTGGTCGACGAGCGCCTTGCCGGTCGCGCGCCCGCGTCCCTGACGGATGCGCAGGCCGCGGCTTTGCCGCTCACCGGCATCACCGCCTGGGAACTGCTGTTCGACCGCCTGCTGGTCCCGCCCGGCAAGCGCGGCCGCGACAGCGCGGCTGGCGAATCCCTGCTGGTGATGGGTGCGGCCGGCGGCGTGGGCTCGATCCTGGTGCAGTTGGCGCGTCGCCTGACCGGGCTCACGGTGATCGGTAGCGCGTCGCGACCCGAGACCCAGGCCTGGGTGCGCGAGCTCGGCGCCCACCACGTGATCGATCATGGCCGCCCCTTGGGCGAGGAGCTGCGGCGCATCGGCCGGCCGGAGGTCACGCACGTGGCGAGCCTCACCCACACCGACGTGCATTTCACGCAGCTCGTCGAGGCGCTGGCGCCGCAGGGGCGCATCGCGCTGATCGACGACCCGGAGCCGATCGACGTGCGCCTGCTCAAGCGCAAGAGCGCGTCATTGCATTGGGAGCTGATGTTCACCCGCGCGCTGTTCGGGACGCCCGACATGGTGGCGCAGCACCACCTGCTGAATGACCTGGCGGCGCTGGTCGACGACGGCGTGGTGCGCAGCACGCTGGGCGAGCACTACGGGCGCATCACGGCGGCCAACCTGACGCGCGCGCACGCGCTGATCGAAAGCGGCCGGGCGCGGGGGAAGATCGTGCTCGAGGGGTTCTGAGGCCCGAGGGTCCGGTGCGCGAGCAGGCCGCTGTCGGCTTCAGCCGACCGCCGCTGGCGGAACGTCATCGCCGGTCATCCTCGCCTCCGCGCGAAGGCGCGGCAGGTACTGCGGGTACTCGCGCTGGATGAAGTCGACCAGGTACTCGCGCACGTGGCAGCGCAGGTCCCAGCCAGCCGGTGCCGAGGCCGAGGTCACCAGGCAGCGCAGCTGCATCGCGTGCTCGCCGGCCTCGGTGACCTGCAGCAGCGCGAAGCGGCCGTCCCAGTGCTCGGTCGATTCGCAGGCGCGCTGCAGCGCCGCGCGCAGCGGGGCGAGCGGCATGCGGTAGTCGACCCACAGGAACACGGTGCCGATCAGCTCCGAGGTCTTGCGCGTCCAGTTCTGGAATGGCTTCTCGATCCAGTACTGCAGCGGTACCACCAGGCGCCGCTGGTCCCAGATGCGCACGACGACGTAGGTGCCGGTGATCTCCTCGATCACGCCCCATTCGCCCTCGACGATCACCACGTCGTCGATGCGGATCGGCTGACTCAGGCCGATCTGCAGACCGGCGATCAGGTTGCCCAGCACCGGCCGCGCCGCGAAGCCGGCGATGATGCCCACCACGCCGGCCGATGCCAGCAGGCTGGTGCCGATCTGCCGCACCGCCGGAAACGTCATCAGCATCAGCGACGCGCCGATCAGCACGGCGAGGCCGGCCACGGTGCGCGACAGCACGCGGGTCTGGGTGTGGATGCGGCGCGCCTCCAGGTTGTCGGCCACCGTCACGGGATGGGCCGCGATCACCGCCTTGGCGAGGCCGTTGACGGCGCGCACCAGAAGCCAGGTGAATGCGGCGATCAGCAGCAGGCCGGTCAGCCGCTGCACCGAGGCCAGGCCGGCCAGTGTGTCGGGCGCCGCCTCGTGCCACACCAGGTTCAGCGCCAGCAGCGGCAGCGCCCAGCGCGCCGGGCTGCGCACCGCCTGCGCCACGGTCGAAGCCAGCGGTGTGCTGCGGGTGGCGCGCCGCACCACGCGCTCGCCGACATGGAACACGAGTTCAGCGAGCAGCATGGCCGCCGCCGCGATGCCCAACGCGGGCAGCCAGTCGGCGATCGACGGGGGGAGCCAGTTCGGAAAGTTCATCCCTGCTTGAGCACCGACTGGCGCGGAGGTTCCATCGTGCGCCGCCTCAGCGCGTGGCCTCGACCACCGTGGCGACCGCCTGGCCCAGCTCGATCACCGCCAGCGCGTAGTAGCTCGACCAGTTGTAGCGCGTGATCGCATAGAAGTTCTGCGTGCCGGCCACGTAGCTCGGTGCCGCGTTGCCGTTCTGCAGTTCGACCAGCGCCAGCGGGCCCTCGTGCTGCCGGCCCGCGGTTTCCAGAGCCGCGCCGTGCTCGGCGAACTGCGCTGCGCTGAAGCTGGGCAGGATGTCGGGCGCCAGCAGCACGGCGCGCTCGGCCACGTCGACCGGCGCGCCCACCGCGTAGTGGGTCGCTGGCCGCGCTGCCAGCCGAACTCGGCCAGGTAGTTCGCCACCGAGCCGATCACGTCGGCAGCGCTGGCGTGCAGATCGACACGGCCGTCGCCGTCGAAGTCGACCGCGTACTTCAGCCAGGAGCTCGGCATGAACTGCGGCATGCCGATCGCACCGGCGTAGCTGCCCTTGAGCGCCAGCGGGTCGCTGCCCTGCTGCCGGCACAGCAGCAGGAAGCTCTCCAGCTCGTCGCGGAAGAAGGGGCTGCGGTCGCGCCGCGCGTCGCGCGGGAAGTCGAAGCTCAGCGTGGCCAGCGCGTCGAGCACGCGGAAGTTGCCCATGTGCTGGGCGTAGATGGTCTCCACGCCGACGATGCCGACGACGATGGCCGCCGGCACGCCGTAGCGCGCCTCGGCCTCGCGCAGCCAGCGCTCGTTGTCGCGCCAGAACGCCACGCCGGCGCGGATGCGCACCGGCTCGACGAAGCGCGCGCGGTAAGCCGCCCAGTTCTTGGCCGTGCCGGCCGGCGGCGGCTGGATCAGCCGCACCACGCCCGGGATGTAGCGCGCCTGCGCCAGCGTCTCTTCGACCCAGGCGCGGTCGAGCCCGCGCCGTTCGGCAATGCCGGCGGCGAGCGCCACCACGTCGTCGCGGCGGCCGTAGGTCACGGCGTCGGGCGCGTTGTCGTCCTGCAGGGCGACGGGCTTCTTGCGGGTCCGCGCGGCCTCGGCGTCGGAGGGCGGGCAGAGCGTGCCGAGCGCGACCAGGGTCGCGGCGAGGACAGGAAGGAGGGGGCGGGGTTTCGTCATCATCGGGAAGCGGCGACCGGCATCTTGGACGGGGAAGTGTGAGGCTTCAGGGGACGCAGGGCAGCCACGGCGGTGGCGGCGAGCCGGCGCGCCTGCACGGCCTGCCGGCGCCTGGAGGCCGGTGCGTCGGCACGGGCGTAGCGCAGGCGGTCGAGCGCGTCCAGCACCCGCGCAGCGGGTTCTGCCGCACTGCCATGGCGTGCCCGAAGGGCCGCGGCCAGGGTGCGCGGCGGCATGCCGTCGTGCACTGGGATGCCCCGCTTCGCAGTGGCCTGCCGCACGCGCGCATAGGCGCGCAGCCAGGGGTCGGTCCGGTGGTGGCCCCACCAGGCCCAGCCGGCGACCGCCAGGCTCAGGCCGCTGGCGACGACGATCAGCAGCAGGGCCAGGTCCTCCCAGCTCGGCGAGGCATAGCCCAGACGCTTGAGCAGGTCGAACTGCGTGCCGCGCGAATAGTTCAGCACCCACTGGTTCCAGGCGTTGTTGGCCGACTCCCACAGCGCACGCAACTGCAGCAGCGCGTCGGGCGCCACGCCGCCGAAGGCGGTGGCCACGAAGCCGGGGGCTGGCGCCAGCGGACGGCTGCGGTCGATGCGCTCGGGCGCCACCGCCGCCGTCGGATCGGCGCGCACCCAGCCCTGGCCGGGCTGCCAGTATTCCGCCCAGGCGTGCGCGAAGCTGTTGCGCACGACCAGCGTGCCGTCGATCGGGTTGCGCTCGGCGCCCTGGTAGCCGGTGACCACGCGCGCGGGCACGTCGAGCGCGCGCAGGATCACCACGAAGGCGGTCGCGAAGTGTTCGCAGAAGCCGGCCTTGCCGTCGAGCCAGAACTCGTCGATCGCGGTGCCGCGCTGCGCTTCGTCGTAGAGGCCCGGGGCCAGCGTGTAGCTGTAGTTCTCGCGGCGGATGTGCTGCATCAGCGCGGCGGCGAGGGTGTTGCCGTCGGCCTGGGCATAACGCGGGTCGCGCCGCAGCGCCGCGGCCCATTCGAGCGTGCGGGGGTTGAAGCCGGGCGGCAGGTCCAGCGCATCCTGGAGGCCGAGCGTGGGCTCGGTCGGGCCGTGGGCGAAGCGCGGCCACGAAGGGGCGGTGTAGCGGATGCGCTCGGCCAGCGGGCGGTTCGTGATCCAGTGCAGGTCGTCGAGCAACTGCGTGCGCAGGTTCTCCTCCAGCGCCGGCAGGGCCGGCGTGGCTTCCAGCGCCGGGATGGTGGACAGCCGCGATGGTTCCACCGTGACCTCGAGCTCCACCGGCTCGCCGATCGGCCGCAGGTTGCGCGCCAGCGTCGCGCCCGACGCGAAGCGTGGCGAACCGACGCGCCACGTCGTGCCATCGAAGCCGGTCAGCACCGGCCCGCGGAAGTACAGCTGTTCCGGCGGTGGCGGCGTGCCCGAGAGCACGCGCACGCGCAGCGCGATGCTGTCGTCGGCGGCCAGCTCGGCGATCATGCCCACGCGCATCTCGCCGGACAGGCCGGTCTTCGCGCCGGCGTCGTTCGGCACGCCCCACAGCGGACCGATGCGCGGGAACAGCAGGAACAGCAGCAGCATGACCGGCGCGCCGAGCAGCGCGAAGCGGCCGGCCAGCGCACCGGCCCGGTCCAGGCCGGGCTGGCCGACCGGCATGTGCGCGAGCACCAGCGCGGTCATCAGGCCCCACACCGACACCAGCATGGCCGCGGCGATGACCATCGACTGCGAGCTCAGGAAGTGGGTCAGCACCAGGAAGAAGCCGAGGAAGAACACCGCGAAGGCATCGCGCCGCGCGCGCAGCTCCAGCGTCTTCAGCGCCACCAGCACCACCAGCAGCGTGATGCCCGACTCCTTGCCGAGCAGCGTGCGGTGCGTCATGAAAGTCAGCGCCAGTGCCAGCAGCAGCACGCCGGCCAGCACCCAGCGGCTCGGCAGCGCCGCGCCACGCACCGCCAACGCCCCGCGCCACAACAGTACGGCGGCCGTCAGCGCAGTGCACCAGACCGGCAGCTGGCCGACGTGCGGCAGCACCGTCCAGGCAATCACCGCCAGCAGGAACAGCGTGTCGCGTGCCTCGCGCGGCAGGTGTCGCCAGCCGGGCCACGCGATCGTCGCGGGTCGGCGCATCAGGCCCACAGCGTCAGTGCCTCCAGCGCTGCGCGCCGATGCGCCTCGCCTGTCGCCGGCGGCCATTCACGGCCGGGCAGGCGCAGCCCCCACGCCGCGCCGCTCTGCTCGACGGCGAGCACCCAGGCCGCCAGCCGCGAGAGCCGGGCCTCGGGCGACAGACCCCCGGTCGCCGCCCAGTCCAGCCAGAGTTCCTGGCGGGCCGCGCTGCGGGTGTCGCGGCTGACCAGCTCGCCGCCGGTGTCGAGCGCACGCGCGGCCTTCTTCCAGACCACCAGCTTCAGCGGGTCGCCGCGCCGGTAGGCACGGATGCCCTCGAGCTCGCCGCCCTCGCTGCTGCGCGCCGTGCTCGCCTCGCCACCGGCGGCCCGGGCCGGAGGCAGTGGAGGCGTGGGCCGCTCTGGTTGCGGGTAGGCGAGCACGGTTGCCTGCGGGCGCCATTCGCTCCAGGCGCGGAACAGCCCCAGCGGGAAACGCGTTTCCAGCACCACGTGGGGCAGGGGCAGCCGGCCGCGGCGCGGTGCGACGAAACTCAGCTGCATGGCGGACTGGCCGCCCGCCGGCACGTCGGTCCAGCTCCAGTGTGGCGGTCGCTCCGGCCCGGCCAGCCGCAGGCCGATGCCGTGCCGGGTGCGAGTGGCGGTGGACGCCAGCACGCACTCGACCACCGCCGCCTCACCCGCGAACACCGGCTGGGGTGGGCGCAGGTGCAGGCTCAGGCCGCGCAGCGTGGCATGCGTGACGTGCATCGACACCAGGCCGCTGCCGGCCAGCAGGAAGGTCAGCAGGTAACCCAGGCTGAGCTGGTAGTTGATCGACGCGACCAGCAGCACGCCCAGCGTCAGCGCGAACACCCAGCCGGCGCGCGTGGGGAGGATGTAGACGTTGCGCTGCGTGAGCTGCAGCGTGTCGCTGCGCGGATGGCGGGCGTCCCACCAGGTGCGCCAGCGCGTGCGCAGCGGCGCGAGCGGGCCGCTGCGCGCCGTCGGGTCGTCGAGCACCGCGCTCACGTCGGCTCCGTGGCCTTCAGGGCAGCGCGATCGCGTCGATCATCGCGCGCACCTGTTCGCGCCGACCCCGGCCGGCCCCGGCGACAGGCAGCAGGCGGTGCGCCACGGTCTGCGGCAGCACGGCCTGCAGGTCGTCGGGCGCCACGTAGTCGCGCGCATCGAGCAGCGCGTGGGCCTTGGCGGCGCGCAGCAGCGAGATGCCGGCGCGCGGCGACAGGCCCTCGACGAACCAGCGGCCGTCGCGCGTGGCGGCGATCAGCGCCTGCAGGTAGTCGAGCAGCGGTTCGCTGGCGTGCACGGCCAGCACCGCCTGCTGCGCGGCCTGCAGGTCGGAGGGGCTCATCACCGCGTGCAGCTCGTGGATGGCCTCGCGGCGGTCGCGGCCGGACAGCAGCGCGCGTTCGCTGGCGCGGTCGGGGTAGCCGAGCGTGATGCACATCAGGAAGCGGTCGAGCTGGCTCTCCGGCAGCGGGTAGGTGCCGAGCTGGTCGCTCGGGTTCTGCGTGGCGATCACGAAGAAGGGCGCGGGCAGCGCCCGGGTCTCGCCCTCGACGCTGACCTGGTGCTCCTCCATCGCCTCGAGCAGCGCGCTCTGGGTCTTGGGGCCGGCGCGGTTGATCTCGTCGGCCAGCAAGACCTGGGCGAACACCGGCCCGGGGTGGAACACGAAGCGCTCCTTGCCGCGCTCGTAGACGCTGACGCCCACCAGGTCGGAGGGCATCAGGTCGGCGGTGAACTGCACGCGCGAGAAGCGCAGGCCGAGCGAGACGGCCAACGCGTGGGCGAGGGTGGTCTTGCCGACGCCGGGCACGTCTTCGATGAGCAGATGACCGCCGGCCAGCAGGCAGGCGAGGCTGTCTTCGATCTGGGGGCGCTTGCCGACGATAATCGTGGCGATCTGATCGACGAGCTGGTGAAGCCGGGTGTGCAGGGTCATGGCGCACACCTTAGCCGAAAGCCGCCGTTCCCGAGACCTCGCACCGCCAAGACGGATGGCCACCGCCTACTACTCCCACCCCGCCTGCCGCACCCATGACATGGGCGATGGCCACCCCGAGTGCCCGCAGCGGCTCGACGCCATTGCCGACCACCTGATCGCCACCGGCCTGGACATCGCGCTCGAGCAGCGCGAGGCGCCGCCGGTCGACGAGGGCACCTTGGCGCTGGCCCATGAGTCGCTGTACGTCGCCAACCTGCGCGGCTTCATGGAGCAGGTGGAGGCCACCGGCCAGCGCCGCGCGCTGGACCCCGACACCGTCGCCGGCCCCGGCACCTGGGCTGCGGCGCTGCATGCGGCCGGGGCCGCGGTGGCGGCGACCGATGCGGTGCTCGATGGCGAGATCGAGAACGCCTTCTGCGCGGTGCGCCCGCCGGGCCACCATGCCACCCGGCGCCAGGCCATGGGTTTCTGCTTCTTCAACAACGTCGCCGTCGCGGCACGCCATGCACTCGACCGGCGCGGGCTGGAGCGTGTGGCGATCATCGATTTCGATGTCCACCACGGCAACGGCACCGAGGACATCATCGCCAACGACGATCGCGTGCTGATGTGCAGCTTCTTCCAGCATCCGCTGTACCCGAACTCCGGGGCCCAGCCGCTGGGCGACAACATGGTGAACCTGCCGGTGCCGGCCTATACCAAGGGATCCGAGATCCGCGAACTGATCGACCGGCACTGGTTGCCGCGGCTCGAGGCCTTCCGGCCGCAGATGCTGTTCATTTCGGCGGGTTTCGACGCTCACCGGGAGGACGATCTCGGTCAACTCGGGTTGGTGGAGAGCGACTACGCCTGGATCACGCGGCGCCTCAAGGGTGTGGCCGAACGCCATGCCGACGGTCGCATCGTCTCGTGTCTGGAGGGGGGCTACGCACTGAGTGCGCTGGCGCGCAGCGTGGCCAGCCACGTGCGAGTGCTGGCCGGACTGACCGATTGACGGCGCTCGCACGCCGCATTCCGCACCGAACCCGAAGGACCCGATGGCCCGACCGATGACCCCCGACGAGCTGAGTGCGCTGGGCAGCGCGCTGCTCACCACCAATGCCGCGCTGGAGCTCGCCGTGCTCGGTGGCTGCCTGCTGCTGGCGTGGGCGCTGGCTCGCACGCTGCGCGGTCGGCGCGAGGATCCCCATTCGGTGCTGTTCGGTCGCCGACTGGTCGACGGCGCGCTGTTTCCGTTGCTCTCGCTGGGACTCGTGCTGGCCGCGCAGCACCTGCTGCTGGCGGTGCTGCATCTGCCGCCGGCGGTACTGCGCATCGCGGTCGCGCTGCTGCTGTCGCTGGCGCTGATCCGCGTGTTCGTGCGGGTGCTGCGAGCGGCGTTCCCGGCGTCGGCCTTCGTGCGCATCGTCGAGCGCTGGCTGTCGTGGGCAGTGTGGATCGGCATGATCCTTTGGTTCACCGGCGTGCTGCCGATGCTGATGGAAGAGCTGGAAGGCATCAGCTGGAAGGTCGGCAGCGATCGCATCTCGCTGCGGGCCCTGCTCGAGGGCGCGTTCAACGCGGTGATCGTGCTGATGCTCGCGTTGTGGCTCAGCGCGGCGATCGAGGCGCGGCTCCTGAAGGGGAGATTGACCGACCTGTCGCTGCGCAAGATCGCGGCGAACGCCACCCGCGCGCTGCTGCTGTTCGTCGGCCTGCTGATAGCCCTGTCGGCGGCCGGCATCGACCTCACCGCGCTCAGCGTCTTCGGGGGGGCGATCGGGGTCGGGCTCGGCTTCGGCCTGCAGAAGCTCGCGTCCAACTATGTCAGCGGCTTCGTGGTGCTGGCCGAGCGCTCGCTGCGGATCGGTGACCTGGTCAAGGTCGACAACTTCGAGGGCCGCATCACCGACATCAACACGCGCGCGACGATCATCCGCGCCGCCAACGGCCGCGAGTCCATCGTGCCGAACGAGCTGCTGATCACGCAGCGCGTCGAGAACGCTTCGCTGACTGAGACCTGTGTCATGGCCTCGACGGTGGTTCAGGTCGCCTACGGCACCGACGTCCTGAAGCTGCGCCCCAAGCTGCTCGCGGCACTCGGAAGCATCGAGCGCGTGATGAAGGACGACAGTCACTCGGCGGCGGTCCACCTGACCAACTTTGCGGCCGACGGTCTGGAGCTGACCATCTGGTACTGGGTGCCGGATCCGCTGAACGGCCAGTCCAACCTGCGCTCCGAAGTGAATCTGGCCATCCTGGCCGTGCTCGACGCCGAGGGCATCGAGATCCCGTTCCCGCAGCGTGTGCTGCGGCGCGTGCCGCCCGCCCACAAGCCGCCATCGGCGGCCTCGCAACCGCCCTGATCGTCAGGCCGACGCGCTCTGCGACCAGTTCGGGAAGCGCACCCGGCACTCGATGCCGGCCGGCAGCAGTTCGCGCCACTCGACCTCTCCGCCGAGCTGCTTGACTCGCTTGCGGATGCCGCCGAGGCCCAGGCCATGCGCCCACGCCTGCGGATTGCGGCCGTGGCCGTCGTCGTGCACACGCAGCTCGAGCCGATCGTCGGCCAGTTGCAGCGAGATCGCCACCCGCGTGGCCCGGGCGTGTGCGATGGTGTTGCTGACCAGCTCGCGCAGCACGCGCGTCAGGGCCGACCACTGCACCACCGTGAGTTCCGCGTCGCGATCGAACTGCGTGTGCCAGTCCAGCACGACGTTGGCGATCTGCAGCCGTTGCTGCACATCGGCCTTCCATTCGGCCGCGGCATGGGACAGGCGGTGGCTGCTGACCGCGAGGCCGCGCGTGAGCGTCTTCAGATCCTGCAGCGTGTGGCGGATGTAGTCCTCCTGCTCCGGGCTCTGGGCCTGGTACATCAGCGTCAGCAGCCGCGCGCCGATGTCGTCGTGCAGGTCCTGCGCCAGGCGGCTGCGCTCCTCGCTGCGACCCCGCTCGACGGCCTGGTCGAAGGCGACCGCGCGCTTGAGCTGCTCGACGATGCGGTCCGCCAGACGCGCGTCCTCGCGCGTGAACAGGCGCCGGCCGCGCTGCGAGTAGCGCAGCACCAGCGTCTCGTCGGCGCGACCGCTGATGCGGCTGAGGTCGGGCACCGGCACGGTCAGCGCCGAGCCGTCACCGCTGGCACGTGCATGCTGGGTGGATTTCGGCGCAACCGCGGCCTCCAGCGGTTCGAACAGCTCGCGCAGCAGGCTCAGCAACGAGGTCGACGCGCGTTCGGGGTGGGCCTCCACCTCGCGTGCCATGCGGTATAGGCGCTCGAACAGGCGTTCCATCGTGACCATGCCGGTGCCGCGCAGGTGGTTCAACAGCCACTGCCGCACGCTGACGTACAGGCCGATCGACAGGAACACCGACAGCGTGATCGACGTGAACTGACCGAAGGAGAAGGCCGTGACGAACAACAGGTCGAGCGAGGTGGCGACGGTGCTGACGCCGGCCAGCAGCGAGAACTCGCGCAGCATCTGCTGCGACTTGGCGAGAAACGGCACCAGCAGCATTAGCGAGGCGAGGAAGACCACCCAGATCATCGAACCGACGGTGGCGATCCCCTGTTGCGCGCCCGGGGTCTGGCCGACGGCGGCGATCGCGGCGGTCAGCAGGATCCAGGTGCCGGCGGTCACGATGCCGAATCGGCGTTGCACCAGGGCATAGGGGTGCGGCTCGATGCGGTAGGACCAGCTCAGCAGGCCGATTGCCGAGAGACCGAGCGCGGCACCGATGCCCTGGGTCCACCACCAGGCCTGCGGCAATGCGGACCGAACATCGAGCGCCAGCAGGCCGCCGACCAGGCCCCACACCAGCAACGCGATCGCCGGGCCACCGGGCAACCGCCTCGGGTGCAGGCAGGCAGCGTGGACGATGGCCGCAGCGGTGACCAGATCGAAGGCCATGCGGGCATGCACTTCCAATCCCGCGTAGCCCCGAGGCAGCGTCAGCTCCGACACCCCCGCCGCAGCGATGAACAGCAGATTGCCGCACTGGCTGAGCGCCATCAGCGCAAACAGGGCGTTGGCGAGCATCGGTCGCACCAGCACCACCACCATCGCGATCAGGTAGAGCACCAACGCCAGGCCGGCGAGCAGCCAGTACATCAGCCCCAGCCGGAAACTGCCGCGAGGCTGGAGCTGCAGCTCGGCCGTGCCGCCTTCGGCGAAGTAGAAACGCACATGGCCCTGGGACAGCGCCCGCTCGAGCTGGTCGTGCAGTTCGTGGTGGCGGGCCCGCTCGGCATCGCCAGGCAGCCAGCGCGGCGAACGCTGCAGGGCCAGCGCGTCGAGCACGGCGACCTGGCTGTCGCCGCCGATGATGCCGAGCAGCGCGTGGCCGACGAAAGGCTGCAGCGCCGGCTCGTTGCTGGCCGCCAGCAGCAGCTGGCCGTGCTCGTTGCCGCGCCAGCTGGCGTCCAGGCGTGGTTGCTGCGCGAGTTCGCGCGTCAGCAGGAACAGCGCCAGGCAGCCCAGCAGCGCCAGCACGACCAGTGCCCGCAGCCGCCAGCCGAGCCAGCGCGAGCTGCGCAGCCGCGACGGCAGCCATTGCTCGAGGACCGTGGTGTCGATGCCGGAGTCGTTGTCGTCGAGCCGCGACGTGGGCGGGCCGGAAGTGTGCGCGTCGCGCCGCGACGGCCTAGTGGGATGGCGCTCGGCCGGCGCGTTCATCGACAGGCCGCGTTGTCAGCGCACCGAACGCGGGCTCACACGAGACCTTGCTTGCTGGCCAGCACGGCGGCCTCGGCGCGGCTGGAGACATTGAGCTTGCGGTAGATGGCCTTGATGTGGTCGTTGACGGTAAACCACTTGATGCCCATCAGACCGGCGATCTCCTTGATCGTGAAACCTTTGCTGAGGTAGGTCAGCACCTCGGTCTCGCGCGGCGTCAGGCGCTCGTGGTCCGGCTCCGCGTAGACCGCGGGGGCAGCCGGGCGGGCGGGCTGGAAGTCGCCCGGCGCGTGGGCGCTGTCGAGCGCCATCGAGCCCGAATCGCCGAGACGGAAGTGCGACAGCAGACGCCGCGCGATCGCCGGCGACAGCGGCGGCTGGCCCCGAACGATCTTCTGCAGCTCCTCGACCAGCACCTCGAAGCGGTCTTCCTTCAGCAGGTAGCCGTCGGCGCCGCACTGCAGCGCGGGGAAGAGATGGTCGTCGTCCGAGTACAGCGTGGTGACGATCTTCGTCGCACCGTGTCCGGCCAGTTCGGTGAGCAACTCGAGGCCATTGCCGTCGGGAAGCTCCAGGTCGACGAGCACCAGCTTGAACGGCTCGCTGCCCGCCGGCAACGGCGGGGCACCGCCGATGCCGAGCTGGCGGCGGGCGGATTCGAGGTCCCCGGCCTCGGCCATGCCCGTCACGTCGGAAAAGCTCTCGCGCACGACGCGCGCCAGGAAGTGGCGTGCGACGGGGTTGTCTTCGACGATCAGTACCTTGACGGCCATCGGATTCTCCAGAAAGGGGGACGAACGTCGTGGACCCGGCGCGGCGTCATCGCGGCGGATCCGCGTCGGCCTGGACAGCGCGCGACAGGCGCACATAGCGCTCGCGCAGGTCGGAGAGCCGTTCGTTCTTGGCGGACTCGCTCATCCTGGCGTCGAGCAGCACTTCGGAGCGCTGCTTGAAGTCGTCGACGTCGAGCACGAACTTGAGCTGCTGGTTGCTGGAACGCTTGAAACCGGCGAGGTCGAACATGCGCTTGAGCATCAGCTTCTCGTCATCGGTCCGACCCACACCGAAGATGTATTCCGCGATGCGCTTGCGCACCGACAGGGGCAGGTCGCGACGCCACAGCAGTGGATCCTTCGGGATCATCGCCGACTCCCACAGGATCCGCAGCTGCATCGCCTGAGCGGGCGACTGCTCGCGCAGGCGATGCAACTCCTCGGTGTTGTACGTGCCGGCATGGACCTGGCCGCCGAGCACGGCCGCGAGCGTCTGTGCATGGGTGCCGCGGCGCAGTGCCTGGAAGTGTTCTTCCGGCTTGATCCCGCGCGGCACGAACAGCGCGTACTCCAGCATCACGGCACCGGAGGTCGAGCTGGGCTCGCCCATCGCGAAACGCCAGGTGCGTGGGCGGTTGAGCAGAGGGTCGATCGACAGCAGTGCGCTGTCGCGACGCGTGACGATGATCGAGCGATAGCCGAGCGAGCCCGCGGAATCGACCAGCTGAGCGAACACTTCCACGTTGGTGCGCTCGATGCAATCGAGCGCGGCCTTGTTAGAGACCCAGGCCAGCTGCACCAGGTTGCGAACCACCGCGTCGACGGCTTCTTCGTAGGTGGCGTGGTAGACGCCGTGCACGTCGAGTCCGGTGCCGCGGCGCATGGCGGCGAAGAAGGGTTCCCAGGCTGCGCGGGTCTCGGCGACGGTGGTGGTGGTGATCACGCCGAAGGCCAGCGACGGAGCGTCGGCCGCAGCCACCCGGCCAGCCAGGCCGACGAGGACGAGCATGAGCAGCTTCAGCAGCAAACGGCGCACAGAGGGCTCGCGTTGAATGGGCACGCGAATTTAGCACCGGGGCCGGGCGGACCCGACCCATCAAGAGGGCCCCCCGACGGGGGGCCGCAGCGCCGAAGGCCCTGCGGTAAGAGTCGCTTCAGTCGACGCTGAGCACGATCTTGCCGCGCACCTGCCGTGACGCCATCAGCTCGAAGGCGCGTGGCAGGTCGCGCAGCGCGTAGCGGTGCTCGATCACCGGCTTGATGCGGCCCTGGGCGTACCAGCTCGCCAATTCGTTCAGGGCCCGCGCGTTCTGCTGCGGCTCTCGCTTGGCGAACTCGCCCCAGAACACGCCGACCAGCGAGGCGCCCTTGAGCAGGGCCAGGTTCAGCGGCAGCGCCGGGATGGCGCCGGCGGCGAAGCCGATCACGAGGTAGCGGCCGCGCCAGGCGATCGAGCGGAACACCGGCTCGGCCATCGCGCCGCCGACGGGGTCGTAGACCACATCCGGCCCCTTGCCCTCGGTGGCGGCCTTGATCTGCTCGCGCAGGTCGGCGCTCGTGTAGTTGATCGACGCGTCGGCCCCGAGCGTGCGGCACAGCGCGCACTTCTCGTCGCTCGAGGCGGCGGCGATCACGCGCGCACCCACCGCCTTGGCGATCTGGATCGCGGCGGTGCCGACGCCGCCCGCCGCACCCAGTACCAGCACGGTCTCGCCGGCCTTCAACTGTGCGCGGTCCACCAGCGCGTGATGGCTGGTGCCGTAGGTGCACAGGAAGGCGGCAGCGTCGTCGAACGCGAAGCCCGACGGCAGCGGCATCACCTGCCGGGCGTCGACGCACACATGGCTGCCGAACCCGCCGATGCCGCCGAACGAGGCGACGGCCATGCCGACGTGCAACTGCGTCACGCCGGGACCGACTGCCTCGATCACGCCGGAGAACTCTGCTCCCGGCACGAAGGGCAGCGGGGGCTTCAGCTGGTACTTGTTCTGCACGATCAGCAGGTCGGGGAAGTTCAGGCTGGCGCAGCGCACCGCCACGCGCACTTCGCCGGCCTGCGGTTCGGGCGTGGGCAATTCGGTCCACTTCAGCGCCTCGGGGCCGATCGGGTTGTCGCAGAGCCAGGCGTGCATGTCGTCTCCTTGCTGCCGCAGTCAGCCGCGGCGACCGATGATAGGTAGAGGGCCGCGGGAACTCCGTCGCCGAGGCGACGTGGGGGCTCCCTACAATGAGTCGGATGCGCATCCTTGTTGCCAACGACGATGGTTATCTCGCCCCTGGACTGGCGGCGCTGGTCGAAGCGTGTCGCGGATTGGGCGAACTCGACGTGGTCGCGCCCGAGCAGAACTCGAGCGGCACCTCCAACGCGTTGACGCTGCAGCGTCCGCTATCGGTCTGGACCGCGGCCAATGGCTATCGCTACCTGAACGGCACGCCGTCGGACTGCGTGCACGTGGCGCTGACCGGGCTGCTGCCGCGGCGGCCCGACCTGGTGGTCTCGGGCATCAACAACGGCGCGAACATGGGCGACGACACGCTCTATTCCGGTACGGTGGCCGCGGCGATGGAAGGCTATCTGTTCGGCATCCCGTCGATCGCCTTCTCGCTGAGCGAGAAGGGGTGGACGCACCTCGACACGGCCGCGCGCGTGGCACGCCGTCTCATCGAGCAGGTGATCGCGCTGCCTCCGGTGCCCGGTGCCTGGCTGCTCAACGTGAACATTCCCGACCGGCCCTACGAGGACTTGCGCGGTCTGCGCACCACCCGGCTCGGTCGCCGCCACGCCAGCGAACCGGTGATCCGCCAGAGCAATCCCCGCGGCGAGCCGATCTACTGGATCGGTGCAGCCGGTGACGCTCGCGAGGCCGGTGCCGGCACCGATTTCCATGCCGTGGCTCAGGGCCACGTGTCGGTCACGCCGCTGCAGGTGGACCTGACCGATCACACCCGCCTGCCGGCTTGGGGCTCGTGGCTGGAACGAGCTGGCGAGGGCGGGCGATGAGCGCCGGCCAGCGACCGGCCCCGAAGTTCCCGCTGCGGCTCGACCAGGTCAAGCCGGCAGGTCGCTCAGGCGCCGCACCCTTGCTGCGGCCCCAGCGGCCATTGCACCAGGCAGCCACGGAGCGCGGCCGCGGCACCACGCCGGCCGGTCTGGGACTCGATTCGCACCTGGTGCGCGAGCGCATGCTGGCGCGCCTTCAGGCCGAAGGTGTGCGCGACGCGCGCGTGCTCGCGGCGATGCGGGCCGTGCCGCGGCACAGCTTTGTCGATACTGCGCTGGCCAACCAGGCCTACGAGGACACCAGTCTGCCGATCGGACTCGGGCAGACGATCTCCAAGCCCTCGGTGGTGGCGCGAATGATCGAGTTGATGCTCGCCCTGCAGCCGGCCGGCGCGCGACCGAGGCTGCTCGAGATCGGCAGCGGCTGCGGCTACCAGGCGGCCGTGCTGGCGCAGTTGGCGCGCCAGGTGGTGTCGATCGAGCGGCTGCGACCGCTGTATGACAAGGCGCGGGAGAACCTCGCGCCATTGAACTTCGGGAACCTGCGGCTGGTCTATGGTGACGGCCGTATCGGCCATGCACCGAACGCGCCCTACGACGGCATCATCGCGGCGGCGGGCGGTGAAGACATCCCGCAGCCCTGGATCGACCAACTTGGCCCGGGAGGACGGCTCGTCGCGCCGATGCTCGACGCGCGCAGTG
The DNA here is from genome assembly GCF_000576205.1 of Methylibium sp. T29. Lineage (NCBI taxonomy): Bacteria > Pseudomonadati > Pseudomonadota > Betaproteobacteria > Burkholderiales > Sphaerotilaceae > Methylibium > Methylibium sp. T29. The sequence goes on from NZ_AZND01000011.1 coordinate 23,434, forward strand.
GAGGGCAGGTGCTGGTGGTGATCGACCGTCATGCCGATGGCAACCTGGTGCGCTCGCTGCATGAGGCTGTCAGATTCGTCCCCCTAAAATCCGGCACCGACTGAACGAATGCGACGCAACCTCATGTTTTTCCTGTCCCCGGTCGCATGCTGTCGCGCGGTCTGACGACCGCGCTGCTGGTGTTCCTGCTCGCGGCCTGCGTGCAGGCGCCACGGCGTGCACCCCCTGTCGAGGATCGCAGCACGCGCAGCCCGGCCGCAGCAGTGGCCGTTCCGGCGGGCGCGGCCGTGGCCTCGGCCGCCAGCGCGCCCGACGCCGGCAAGCCGCTGCCTGGCGCAGAGAACGCCGGCAAGCCGGGCTACTACACCGTCAAGCCGGGCGACACGATGATCCGCATCGGTCTCGAGACCGGCCAGAACTGGAAGGACATCGCTCGCTGGAACGGCATGGAGAACGTGAACGCCATCGAGGTCGGTCAGGTGCTGCGCGTGCTGCCGCCGACGGTCGACCCGACGGTGGTCGCGGCCAAGCCGGTGGCCAGCACGAAGGTCGAGGCGCGGCCGCTCGAGACCAAGCCGGGCGCCGCTGCAGCGGCGGCACCGGGAGGCAGCGCGTCGGGCAGTACCGTGGCAGCGGCCCCGCAGGCACCGGTCATCACCCAGACTCCCGCGGCCTCGTCGAACCGGGACGACGACGAACTGAACTGGGCCTGGCCCGCTTCGGGTGCCGTGCTGGCAAACTACGACGAGGCGCGCAACAAGGGGCTCGCGATCGGCGGCAAGGCCGGCGATCCGGTGACCGCGGCAGCGGACGGGCGCGTCGTGTATGCCGGGTCGGGGCTGCGCGGTTACGGCAATCTCGTGATCGTGAAGCACAACACCACCTACCTGACCGCCTACGCGCACAACCAGACGCTGCTGGTCAAGGAAGACCAGCCGGTCAAGCGGGGCCAGAAGATCGCCGAGATGGGCTCGACCGACGCCGAGCGGGTACAACTGCATTTCGAGATCCGCAAGCTGGGCAAGCCGGTCGATCCGGTCAAGCTCCTGCCACCACGCTAGCGACGCGCCCGACCATCATGAACCACAGGAAGCACTCTCCGCCCGGCAACGGACACGCGCTTCCTGATGCGAGGGCCCTGCCGCACGGGGCCTGGCCGGTCGAGCCGACGCATGGTGGTGGAGATCCGCCGAATGGTGCGGACGACCTGCCGGAGCCGGTGCAGGAGCACCTGCCGATCGCTGCCGGCGAAGGCGAGGTCGGCAACACGCTGCAGACCTATCTGCGCGAGATCCGGCGAGCGCCCCTGTTCACGCCCGACGAGGAATTCGCGATGGCCACGCGCGCCCGGGCCGGCGACTTCGCGGCGCGGCAGCAGATGATCGAGCGCAATCTGCGGCTCGTGGTCAGCATCGCCAAGAGCTACCTCAGCCGCGGCCTGCCGATGACCGACCTGATCGAGGAAGGCAACCTCGGCCTGATGCACGCGATCGGCAAGTTCGAGCCTGAACGCGGCTTTCGCTTCTCGACCTACGCCTCGTGGTGGATCCGCCAGAGCATCGAGCGCGCGATCATGCACCAGGCCCGCCTGGTGCGGCTGCCGGTGCATGTGGTGCGTGAACTCAACCAGGTGCTCAAGGCGCGCCGTGCGCTGGAGGGCGAAGCCGCAGCGAGCGCCGACGGGCGGACCGTCCGCGTCGACGAGATCGCTGCAGCGTTGGGGCGCCCGGTGACCGAGGTGTCCGAACTGCTGCGATTTGCCGAGCAGCCCACGTCGCTCGATGCGCCGCTCGAGCGCCAGGCAGGCAATGGGGCCGAGACGCTGGGCGACATGGTGGCCGACGAGCAGGCCACGGACCCGCTGGGCCACACGCTGAACCATGAACTCGACGTGCTGCTGGAGCATGGTTTGGGCGAACTGAGCGAACGCGAGCGCGAGGTGCTGGCTGGGCGCTATGGATTGCACGACAGGGAACCCGAGACGCTGGAGGTGCTCGCCGAGCGGCTGGGCCTGACGCGCGAGCGTATCCGCCAGATCCAGCAGGAGGCGCTGCTCAAGCTCAAGCGCCGGATGGCACGCAACGGCGTCAACCGCGACTCGATCTTCTGAGTGGGAGGGTTGCCGGCAGCGCCGGCCATGGCCCCGGATAATCTGTGGCATGACAGCAGGCGATGAATGGCTGACGGTCGAGTCGCTCGACCTCGAGGCACAAGGCGTGGCGCACAACGCCGAAGGCAAGGTGGTGTTTGTCGAGGGCGCCTTGCCGGGTGAGCAGGTTCTGGTGGCCGTGGGACGGCGCAAGAACAACTGGGAGCAGGGCACGATGACGGCGCTGCGCCGCGAGAGCTCGCAACGCGTCACGCCGCGTTGCGAGTACTTCGGACTCTGCGGCGGCTGCAAGATGCAGCATTTCCATGTCGGTGCTCAGGTCGCGGTGAAGCAGCGGGTGCTGGAGGACAACCTCTGGCATCTGGGCAAGGTGAAGGCCGGCCAGATGCTACGGCCCATCGAGGGGCCGACCTGGGGCTATCGCTACCGGGCGCGCCTGTCTGTGCGGCATGTCGTCAAGAAGGGCAAGGTCCTGATCGGCTTCCACGAGCGCAAGTCGAGCTACGTGGCGGACATGAGCCGCTGCGAGATCCTGCCGCCGCACCTGAGTGCGATGCTGCTGCCACTGCGCGCCCTGATTGCCGCCATGGACGGCCGCGACCGGCTGCCGCAGATCGAGGTGGCGATCGGCGAGGCGCCCGACGGGCTCGTGACGGCGCTGGTGCTGCGCCACCTCGAGCCCCTGAGCGCGGACGACCTGCAGAGGTTGCGGGCTTTTGGCGCCGAGCACGGCGTGCAGTGGTGGCTGCAGCCCAAGGGGCCCGACACCGTGCAGCGGCTCGACGACGGCGGGCCTCAGCTCGCCTACACGTTGCCGGAATACGGCGTCGTCATGCCCTTCAAGCCGACCGATTTCACCCAGGTCAACCACGCCATCAACCGCGCGCTGGTGGTGCGGGCGCTGCGGCTGCTGGACGTGCAGGGCGACGAGCGTGTGATCGACTGGTTCTGCGGGCTCGGCAATTTCACGCTGCCGCTGGCCACGCAGGCGCGAGAGGTGCTCGGGATCGAGGGCAGCGAAGCATTGGTGGCGCGCTCACGCGACAACGCGGCGCTCAACGGCCTGTCGCACAAGACGCGCTTCGACGCGCGCAACCTGTTCGAACTGCTGCCGGCGGATCTGGTGGCCTACGGCAGCGCGACAAAGTGGCTGGTCGACCCGCCGCGCGAGGGCGCATTCGCCCTGGCCAAGGCCGTGGCCGATGCGGTGCAGGACCCGGGGCAGGCGCCCGGCTGGGTGCCACCGGCGCGCATCGTGTACGTGAGCTGCAATCCGGCCACGCTGGCGCGCGACGCCGGCCTGCTGGTGCACCAGGCCGGCTACCGCTGCGTGCAGGCCGGCGCAGTGAACATGTTCCCGCACACCGCGCATGTGGAAAGCATTGCGGTCTTCGACCGCAATGCTTCGGCTTAGGCGCATGTCGCAGAGCGACGTGATGCCGTAGCCAAAGCATCTGCGTTGAGCCAGGTACAAAGAAAAAGGCCCCGCGGAGCGGGGCCTTGTCGATCCGGCGAGGCGACTTACTCGCGTTCGCCGCCGAAGATGCCCAGCAGGCTCAGCAGGCTCTGGAACACGTTGTAGACGTCAAGGTAGATGGCCAGCGTCGCGGTCACATAGTTCGTTTCGCCGCCATCGATCACGCGCTTGATGTCGTACAGCATGAACGCCGAGAAGATCACGATGGCGAGCACCGAGACCGTCAGGAACAGCGCCGGCATCTGCAGCCAGATGTTGGCGACGCTGGCCACGATCAGGCCGATCACACCCACCATCAGCCACTTGCCCAGCCCGGACAGGTCTCGCTTGATGGTGGTCGCCAGCGTGGCCATGCCGAAGAACACCAGCGCGGTGCCGCCGAAGGCCATGCCGATCAGGGTGGCGCCGTTGCTGTAGTTGCCCAGCACGCCACCGATCAGGCGCGACAGCATCAGGCCCATGAAGAAGGTGAAGCCCAGCAACAGCGCTACGCCGATGCCGGAGTTCTTGAACTTCTCGATCGCGAAGAAGAAGCCGAACGCGATGCCCATGAACAGCAGGAAGCCGATGAAGGGGCTGCCGGCGAAGAAGCTGAAGCCGGTCGCGACCCCCACCCAGGCACCCAGCACGGTCGGCACCAGCGACAGCGCCAGCAGCCAGTACGTGTTGCGCAGGACGCGATTGCGCTCGCCGCCGACGGCGGCCGAGCCGGGGTAGGCGGTTTGCAGGGTGTCGTTCATTCGATAACCTCCGTAGGGAAGAATAGGCTTGCTTGGAGCTGACGTCCGGATTCTAGTTCCGTTGTGCGAGTGATGCGCAGGCTGCCCCGGTTCCAATGGCGGGCTGATGCGGAATTGGCCGCAGTCTCTTTGCCACGGGGCCCGGGTCGCCTTAGAGTCGGGTTAACCCATAGTCGGAGGATTCCATGCAGACCAAGCCCGTGCTGTCCCTCGAGGATGTCAAGCGCATCGCGGCCGCAGCCGAAGCCGAGGCACTGGCGCACCAGTGGCCGGTGACGATCGCGATCGTCGACGATGGGGGGCATCTGCTGTGGCTGCAGCGTCTGGACGGCGCGGCGCCGGTCTCGGCGCATATCGCGCCGGCGAAGGCCCATACCGCCGCGCTGGGCCGGCGAGAAAGCCGGGTGTACGAAGAGGTCATCAACCAGGGGCGCACGTCGTTCCTGAGCGCACCGACCATCGCGGGCATGCTGGAGGGGGGCGTTCCCATCCTGCTGCAGGGTCAGTGCGTCGGCGCGGTGGGCGTCAGCGGCGTGAAGTCGAACGAGGACGCACAGGTGGCCAAGGCGGGGATCGCCGCGCTGGGCTGACCGGCAGGCCAGACGAGGACGGGGCGTTCCCGACTGCGGGGTCACTTGGTGAGGATGAGCTTGCCGAGCCGCGTGCTGCGCAGTTGGTAGAGCGCTCCGTTGTGCTCGATGTGCACAACATTGCGGCCCTGGAGCAGCGCCGCGCTATGAACCTGGGGCGCGGGCGGGGCGGTCGCCGCAGTACAGGGCACCGCGGGTCCAAGGCCGCCGGAACGCAGGAAGGCAGGTCGAGAGTCGGGTTGGCGATGTTCATCAGGCATCCCTCAACGTGGTGAACGCAGCGCCCACCAGGCGCCCAGGACAACGACGGACAGGCTGGCCAGCCACCACATGTTCAGGCGAGTGCCGCAGCCGGTTGAGCCACGCGCAGGCGGCCCACCAAGCCGCAAGCGGGTTGCTGGCGGGCCTCGTCGAACACGGAGCGGGCGCAGTCACCGCAGCGGCCGCAACCGGTGGCGACACCGGTGTTCAACTGCAATTCATCGAAGCTGTCGCAGGCCGTTGCATGGCGCTCGATCTCGCGATGAGAGATGCGGTGGCAGACACAGACGATCATGGTGCGGCAGTCCGGGTTCAGAGTGCCTTCACTATAAATAGGAATGATTCGTAATACAAGCCCCTGTTGACCCAGGGGCTTGTGCTGACCGTGCCGTCGCTCAGGAGCCGATCTCGCCCATCTGCGACTGCAGGTAGTTCTGCGGACCGACCTGGTCGACCAGGCCGAGCTGCGTCTCAAGGAAATCGATGTGCTCCTCGGTGTCGTCGAGGATGCCCTGCAGCAGGTCGCGCGAGACGTAGTCGCGCACCGTCTCGCAGTGCGCGATGCCATCCTTGATCGTGAGTTGCGCGGTCTGCTCCAGTTGCAGGTCGCTGCGCATCGCCTCGACGACATCCTCGCCGATCAGCAGCTTGCCCAGGTCCTGCAGGTTCGGCAGGCCGTCGAGCATCAGGATGCGGTCCATCAGGCGGTCCGCGTGCTTCATCTCGCCGATCGACTCTTCGTATTCCTTCTTCGCGAGCTTGTCGAAACCCCAGTGCTTCATCAAGCGGTAGTGCATGAAGTACTGGTTGATCGCGGTCAGCTCGTTCTTGAGCTGCGCGTTCAGGTATTCGATGACTTTGGCGTCGCCTTTCATGGCCCTCTCCGTGGTGTGATTCGCTGCATTATCGAAGCGCAGAGGCGGCTTTCCAGCGCTCCGCCTGCCAAGGCCCCGCCGATTCGCTCTTGACGCGCATGCGACTGACTCGCAGTCCCGGAGCGGGCGCGAAGCCAGCTACAATTCAAAGGTTTACCCGCACCCACCTGCCGCCCACCGAAACTTCCGCTGTTTCCCGCCGGACTCAGGCCCGAAGAGCCGAGCTGGGCGCGCGCAAATGACGGAGTTCCCGTGCTGCCAGATCTGCCCCTCGCTCTACTTGCTCTCGCAGACGGCACGGTCTTTCAAGGTACCTCGATCGGCGCGGCCGGTCGCACGGTCGGCGAGGTGGTGTTCAACACCGCGCTCACCGGCTACCAGGAAATCCTCACCGACCCGAGCTACTGCCGGCAGATCGTCACGCTGACGTATCCGCACATCGGCAACACCGGCGTCAACGAGGAGGATGTCGAAGCCTCGAAAGTCCATGCCGCCGGCCTGATCATCAAGGACCTGCCGGTCCTCGACTCGAATTTCCGCAAGACCCGCACGCTGTCGCAGTATCTGCGCGACGAAGGAACGGTGGCGATCGCCGACATCGACACCCGCAAGCTCACCCGCATCCTGCGCACCGGCGGGGCCCAGAACGGCTGCATCGTGGCGCTGCCGCGCGGGGAGACCTTCACCGAGGCGCTGGTCGCCGACGCGGTGGCCCGGGCGCGCAGTGCGCAGAGCATGGCAGGCCTGGATCTCGCCAAGGTCGTGAGCACTGCGATGCCCTACGGTTGGACCGAGACCGAGTGGTCGCTGGGCACCGGCTACGGCACCCAGGCGGCGCCGAAGTTCCACGTCGTCGCCTATGACTTCGGCGTCAAGCGCAACATCCTGCGCATGCTGGCCAGCCGCGGCTGCCAGGTCACGGTGGTGCCGGCCAAGACGCCGGCCGCGGAGGCGCTGCTGCTGAAGCCGGACGGCATCTTCCTCAGCAACGGCCCGGGCGACCCCGAGCCCTGCGACTACGCGATCGAGGCAACGCGCACGCTGATCGACACCGGCCTGCCGGTGTTCGGCATCTGTCTGGGTCACCAGATCATGGCGCTGGCTTCGGGGGCGAAGACCTTCAAGATGAAGTTCGGGCACCACGGCGCCAACCACCCGGTAAAGGACCTGGACGACGGCCGCGTCAGCATCACGAGCCAGAACCACGGTTTCGCGGTCGACGAGAAGTCCCTGCCGGCCACCCTGCGCCCCACGCACGTGAGCCTGTTCGACGGCACGCTGCAGGGGCTGGCGCGCACCGACAAGCCCGCCTTCTGCTTCCAGGGCCACCCGGAAGCGTCTCCCGGGCCGCACGACATCGGCTACCTGTTCGACCGCTTCATTGCGCTGATGGAAAAGAACTGACATGCCCAAGCGCACCGACCTTCAAAGCATCCTCATCATCGGCGCCGGCCCGATCATCATCGGTCAGGCCTGCGAGTTCGACTACTCCGGCGCTCAGGCCTGCAAGGCGCTGCGCGAGGAGGGCTATCGCGTCATCCTCGTCAACAGCAATCCGGCGACGATCATGACCGACCCGGAGATGGCCGATGCCACCTACATCGAGCCGATCACGTGGTCGGTGGTCGAAAAGATCATCGCCAAGGAGCGCCAGGCGCATCCCGACGAGAAGATGGCGATCCTGCCCACGATGGGCGGCCAGACCGCGTTGAACTGCGCCCTCGACCTGCACAAGCACGGTGTGCTGTCCAAGTACGGCGTCGAGATGATCGGCGCCAACGAGCACGCGATCGAGAAGGCCGAGGACCGCCTGAAGTTCAAGGACGCGATGACCGGCATCGGCCTGCATTCGGCCAAGAGCGGCATCGCGCACTCGATGGAGGAGGCGCTGGCCGTCCAGCGTCGGATCACGAGCGACATCGGCGGCACCGGTTTCCCGATGGTGATCCGCCCGAGCTTCACGCTCGGCGGCACTGGCGGCGGCATCGCCTACAACCCCGAGGAGTTCGAGGAGATCTGCAAGCGCGGCCTCGACCTCTCGCCGACCAAGGAACTGCTCATCGAGGAGAGCCTGATCGGCTGGAAGGAGTACGAGATGGAGGTGGTCCGCGACAAGGCGGACAACTGCATCATCGTCTGCTCGATCGAGAACCTCGATCCGATGGGCATCCACACCGGCGACTCGATCACCGTGGCGCCGGCCCAGACGCTGACCGACAAGGAATACCAGCTGCTGCGCAACGCCAGCATCGCGATCCTGCGCGAGATCGGCGTCGACACCGGCGGCTCCAACGTGCAGTTCTCGATCAACCCGGACAACGGCCGCATGGTCGTGATCGAGATGAACCCGCGCGTGTCGCGGTCGTCGGCCCTGGCTTCAAAGGCCACCGGATTCCCGATCGCGAAGGTGGCCGCCAAGCTGGCGGTCGGCTACACGCTCGACGAACTGCGCAATGACATCACCGGCGGCGCGACGCCGGCGAGCTTCGAGCCCAGCATCGACTACGTCGTCACCAAGATCCCGCGCTTCGCGTTCGAGAAGTTCCCGGCCGCCGACTCCCGCCTGACCACGCAGATGAAGTCGGTGGGCGAGGTGATGGCGATGGGCCGCAGCTTCCAGGAGAGTTTCCAGAAGGCGCTGCGCGGTCTCGAGACCGGCATCGACGGCCTGTCCGAGCGCAGCACCGACCGCGAGGAGATCGTCCAGGAGATCGGCGAGGCGGGTCCGGAGCGCATCCTCTATGTCGCCGACGCTTCCGCATCGGCCTGAGCCGCGACGAGATCTTCGAGGAAACCGCGATCGACCATGGTTCCTGGCACAGATCGAGCAGCTCGTGCAGGCGGAGCTGGCGCTGAAGGGCCGCACGCTGGCCAGCCTGTCGACGGACGAGCTGCGCTTCCTCAAGCGCAAGGGCTTCTCCGACAAGCGCCTGGCCAAGCTGCTCGGCACCCACCAGCATGAGGTGCGCGCCGCGCGCCACGCACAGGGCGTGCGGCCGGTCTACAAGCGCGTCGACACCTGTGCGGCCGAGTTCGCCACGCAGACCGCCTACATGTACTCGACGTACGACGACGAGTGCGAGGCGCAGCCGACCGACCGCAAGAAGATCATGGTGCTCGGCGGCGGCCCGAACCGCATCGGCCAGGGCATCGAGTTCGACTACTGCTGCGTGCACGCCGCGCTGGCGATGCGCGAGGACGGCTACGAGACCATCATGGTCAACTGCAACCCCGAGACCGTGTCGACCGACTACGACACCTCGGACCGGCTTTACTTCGAGCCGGTGACGCTGGAAGACGTGCTGGAGATCGTCGACAAGGAAAAGCCGGTCGGCGTGATCGTGCAGTACGGAGGCCAGACGCCGTTGAAGCTGGCGCTCGACCTGGAGCGCGCCGGCGTGCCGATCGTCGGCACCTCGCCGGACAGCATCGACATCGCGGAAGATCGCGAGCGCTTCCAGCAATTGCTGCACAAGCTCGGTCTGAAGCAGCCTCCGAACCGCACCGCGCGCACCGAGGAGGCCGCGCTGCAGCTGGCGCAGGAGATCGGCTACCCCCTGGTGGTGCGCCCGAGCTACGTGCTGGGCGGCCGTGCGATGGAGATCGTGCATGGCGACAAGGACCTCGAGCGCTACATGCGCGAGGCGGTCCGCGTGTCCGAGAAGTCGCCGGTGCTGCTCGACCGCTTCCTCGATGACGCGGTGGAGGTCGATGTCGACTGCATCTCCGACGGCCACGACGTGATGATCGGCGCGATCATGGAGCACATCGAGCAGGCCGGCGTGCACTCCGGCGACTCGGCGTGCTCGCTGCCGCCGTATGCGCTGAGCCCGGCGCTGCAGGATGAACTGCGGCGCCAGACCGCGGCGATGGCGAAGGCGCTGCAGGTCGTGGGCCTGATGAACGTGCAGTTCGCGATCCAGGGCGAGGGCGATGAGGCGGTCGTCTACGTGCTCGAGGTCAACCCGCGCGCGTCGCGCACCGTACCCTTCGTCTCCAAGGCCACCGGCCAGCCGCTGGCCAAGATCGCGGCGCGCTGCATGGTCGGCCAGAAGCTGGCCGCGCAGAAGGCCCTGAGGGGCGAGGCGCCGCGCGAGATCGTGCCCTCGTACTACAGCGTCAAGGAAGCGGTGTTCCCGTTCAACAAGTTCCCCGGCGTCGATCCCATCCTCGGCCCCGAGATGCGCTCGACCGGCGAGGTGATGGGGGCGGGCCGCAGCTTCGGCGAGGCCATGCTCAAGAGCCAGCTCGGCGCCGGCTCGCGCCTGCCGTCCAGGGGCACGGTCGTCATCACGGTGAAGAACGCCGACAAGGATCGCGCGGTCAAGATCGCCGGCGATCTGGTCGATCTCGGCTTCAACGTCGTCGCCACCAGGGGCACGGCAGCGGCCATCTCGGCGGCCGGCGTGCCGGTGAAGGTGGTCAACAAGGTCAAGGACGGTCGGCCGCACATCGCCGACATGATCAAGGCCGGCGAGATCCAGCTGGTATTCACGACCGTCGACGAGACCCGTACCGCGATCGCGGATTCGCGCTACATCCGCACCGCGGCGATCGCCAACCGCGTCAGTTACTACACGACCATGGCCGGCTGCGAGGCCGCGGTCGAGGCACTGAAGCATCAGGACGATCTGACCGTGCTTTCCCTGCAGGAACTGCACGCGGAACTCCACTAAACTGCGCGCTTCACACGGCCGCCCCGGAGCCCCGGGGCGGCTGAGTTTTTTGCACGCACCGATTCGACGAGAAGAGATCATGGCCACCATCCCGCTGACCAAACGCGGCGCCGAGAAATTGAAGGAAGAGCTCCACCGCCTGAAGTCGGTGGAGCGGCATGCCGTGATCCAGGCGATCGCAGAGGCGCGTGCGCAGGGTGATCTGTCGGAGAACGCCGAGTACGAGCCGCCAAGGACAAGCAGGGCTTCATCGAGGGACGCATCCTCGAGATCGAAAGCAAGATGGCGGCGGCACAGATCATCGATCCTGCGATGCTGGACGCTGGCGGGCGGGTGGTGTTCGGCGCGACGGTCGAGCTGGAGGAGGAGAGCTCGGGCGACAGCGTCACGTACCAGATCGTCGGTGACGACGAGGCCGACCTGAAGCAGGGGCTGATCTCGGTCAGCTCGCCGATCGCGCGCGCGATGATCGGCAAGGAAGCCGGCGACGTGGCGGAGTTCCAGGCGCCCGGCGGCACGCGCCGCTACGAGATCGTCGAGGTCCGCTACCTGTGAGCGGCGCCAGCCTGGTGGCCGTGCCTGAACGGCTGCGGCGCCTGATCCCCGGCCTGTGGTTCGGCGTGTTGCTGGCCATTGCCCTCATCGCCGCCCCCAGCCTGTTCAGCTTGCTGGACCGGCCGTCGGCCGGGCGGGTGGCGGCGCGGCTGTTCGCGCTCGAGGCCCAGCTCAGCTTGGCGCTGTGCGTGCTGCTCGGGCTGCTGGAGCGCCTGCGGGCCGGCCGCCGCGCGAAGGCCGGGCAGGGCTCGCCGGTCAGCGCCGAACTGCTGCTGCTGCTGGGTGTGCTGTTCTGCACCGTGCTCGGCCACTACGCGCTGCAGCCGATGATGGAGGCCGCACGCGCCGGGGAGGGGCGCTGGTCGTTCGGCGCGCTGCACGGCGTGTCGACGACCCTCTACGCCGTGAAGAGCCTGTTGGTCGCTACATTGGCTTGGCGGGCGGCACGGGGCTGACGTCCCGGTTCGGTGCTTCCGCAGCGTGCGGAGGCCGATTGTTTGCCGCCCCGAGGAGAGTCGCTTCATGACGTCCATGCCGCCGCCGCTGAAACGGACGCTGACGAGCATCTTCCTCGCCGGCTTGCTGGCTGCGCTGCCATTGGCTGCCACGCTTCTGGTCATCGTGTGGGTGCTGCGCCTGCTGTTCGCCTATGTCGGGCCGGGCAGCTTCATCGGTCAGCGACTGGTGGCGCTGGGCCTGGGCGGCGGCAGCTCCGAGGTGCTGGGCTACCTGATCGGCGTTGCCTGGTGCTGGCGGCGATCTTCGCGCTCGGTGTCGTGGTCCAGACGCGCCTGCGCGGCTGGCTGGCACGCAGCGTCGACGCGCTGATCCAGCGCATTCCGGTCGTGCGCAGCATTTACGGCATCACCCAGCGCTTCGTCGAACTGCTGTCGCCGCGCGGGGCCGACGGCGGCGGGCTTCAGTCGATGCGGCCGGTCTGGTGCCACTTCGGCGGACCGGGCGGCGTGGCGGTGCTGGGCCTGCTGTCGGCCGCCGAGACCATCGACCTGGGCGGTGCGCGTTACCACGCAGTGCTGGTGCCGACCGCCCCGGTGCCGGTCGGCGGCGGGTTGCTCTACGTGCCGCAGGCGTGGATCACGCCGGCCGAGATCGGCATCGACGCGCTGACGAGCATCTACGTTTCCATGGGCGTCACCTCGGCCCAGTACCTGCCGCAGACGCCGGCAGACGGCCGATGACTCAGTCGCCCAGTTTCTTCTTGCTTGGCAGCCGCTCCTTGGCCCGCTTGACGATGCCGCCGGAGGTGATGCGCTGGTTGCCCAGCACGGTGAGCTTCTTCACCTGGGCACGGTGGTTGCCGCTCTTGGAGAACTTCAGGATCTTCACCACCCGCGGGCCGGCCTGGCGGTGTTCGTCCGGCGTCTTTTCCTTCGGCTCGACCGGGCGCCACAGCACCAGCAGCTTGCCGATGTGCTGGACGGGCGCCGCGCCGAGCTGTTCGCACAGCGTGGCGAAGATCGCTTCGCGGGTCTCGCGTTCGTCGGAGAACACGCGTACCTTGATCAGGCCATGGGCCTTCAGCGCGGCGTCTGCCTCCTTGGTGACGGCGGGAGTCAGGCCCTCGCCGCCGATCATCACGACCGGATCGAGGTGGTGCGCATCGGCACGGTGGGCCTTGCGCTCGGCAGGCGTGAGTTGAATGGCAGGCATCCCCGTATTATCGACGCGACATGAAAGTCAAAACCAAGAGCAAGAAGGTCAACAAGGCGTGGCTCAACGATCACATCAACGATCCCTACGTCAAGCTGGCCCAGAAGGAGGGCTACCGGGCCCGTGCCGCCTACAAGCTCAAGGAGATCGATGAGGCGCTGGGGCTGATCAAGCCGGGCCAGGTCGTCGTCGACCTCGGCGCGGCACCCGGCGCCTGGAGCCAGTACCTGCGCCGCAGGTTCGCACCCAAGGAGGCCGGCGCCGGCGGCGCCGCGGCCGGTGCACTGAACGGCCGCATCATTGCACTCGACCTCCTGGATTTCGAGCCGATCGAGGGCGTGCAGTTCATCCAGGGCGATTTCCACGATGAGGCGGTGCTTGCGGAATTGAGCGCCGCGATCGGCGGGCGCGGCGTCGACGTGGTCGTGTCGGACATGGCGCCGAACCTCTCTGGCATCGCCTCCTCAGATTCCGCGCGCATCGCGCTGCTGGTGGAGCTGGCGGTCGAATTCGCCGAAACCCACCTCCATCCGCACGGCGCGCTGGTCTGCAAGGTGTTCCACGGCAGCGGCCACAGCCAGCTGGTCGAGCTGTTCAAGAAGCGTTTCCGGGTCGTGAAACCGATCAAGCCCAAGGCATCTCGTGACAAGTCGTCGGAAACCTTTCTGGTCGGCATCGGTCTCAAATCGAGGTGAAACCGGCGGAAATTCCCGCGAATCCAGGCCTTGACCTATCGCAGCCGATGACAAAGCCGATCGGCGTCCCGGGGTTGACTGGACTAAACTCGGCCCCATATCCCGCGAGAGTGAGACATATCCCGTGCAGCAAGTGAGTGACGCCCATTTCGGGCAGGATTCGGTGAAGGAGCCGCGGTGAACAATCAATGGTTCTCGAAGGTCGCTGTCTGGCTGGTGATCGCCCTGGTGCTGTTCACCGTGTTCAAGCAGTTCGACCGCACGGCGGCCGCGGGCGGGCAGATCGGCTATTCCGACTTCCTCGAAGAGGTGCGCAGCAAGCGCATCTCGACCGTTACCCTGCAGGAGAGCGGCAACGGTGCGACGGAGATCCGGGCGGCCACCACCGATGGCAAGACGCTGCGCACCACCGCCACTTACCTTGATCGGGGGCTGGTCGGAGACCTGATCAACAACGGCGTGAAGTTCGACGTCAAGCCGCGGGAGGAGCCGTCGATCTTGATGAGCATCCTGCTCAGCTGGGGTCCGATGTTGCTGCTGATCGGCGTGTGGATCTATTTCATGCGACAGATGCAGGGCGGCGGCAAGGGCGGCGCCTTCAGTTTCGGCAAGTCCAAGGCGAGGATGCTGGACGAAGCCAACAACTCCACCACGTTTGCCGACGTTGCCGGTTGTGACGAAGCGAAAGAGGAAGTCAAGGAGTTGGTCGACTTCCTGAAGGACCCGCAGAAGTTCCAGAAGCTCGGTGGGCGCATCCCGCGCGGCGTGTTGCTGGTCGGCCCGCCAGGCACCGGCAAGACCCTGCTCGCCAAGGCGATCGCCGGCGAGGCGAAGGTGCCGTTCTTCTCGATCTCGGGTTCCGACTTCGTCGAGATGTTCGTCGGTGTCGGCGCGGCGCGTGTGCGCGACATGTTCGAGCAGGCCAAGAAGAGCGCGCCCTGCATCATCTTCGTCGATGAAATCGACGCGGTCGGGCGCCACCGCGGCGCTGGCCTGGGCGGCGGCAACGACGAACGCGAGCAAACGCTGAATCAGATGTTGGTCGAGATGGACGGCTTCGAGACCAACCTCGGCGTCATCGTGATGGCGGCCACCAACCGGCCCGACATCCTGGATCCGGCTCTGCTGCGTCCGGGCCGTTTCGACCGCCAGGTCTACGTGACGCTGCCCGACGTGCGGGGCCGCGAGCAGATCCTGAACGTGCACATGCGCAAGGTGCCGATCGGCCAGGACATCCGCGCCGACATCCTGGCGCGCGGCACGCCGGGCTTCTCGGGTGCCGACCTGGCCAACCTAGTCAACGAGGCGGCCCTGTTCGCCGCGCGGCGCAGCGCCCGCGTGGTCGAGATGGCCGACTTCGAGAAGGCCAAGGACAAGATCATGATGGGCCCCGAGCGCAAGTCCATGGTCATGCCAGAGGAGGAGCGCCGCAACACCGCCTACCACGAGGCTGGCCACGCACTGGTGGCGCGTCTGATGCCCAAGACCGACCCGGTGCACAAGGTCACCGTGATCCCGCGTGGCCGCGCGCTGGGCGTGACCATGCAGTTGCCGGAGACCGACCGCTACAGCATGGACAAGGAGCGCATGCTGAGTACGATCTCGGTGCTGTTCGGCGGACGAATCGCCGAAGAGGTGTTCATGAACCAGATGACCACCGGCGCCAGCAACGACTTCGAGCGCGCGACCCAGATCGCCCGCGACATGGTGATGCGCTATGGCATGACCGACGAACTGGGCCCGATGGTCTACTCCGAGAACGAAGGCGAGGTCTTCCTCGGCCGCTCGGTCACGAAGACGACCAACATGTCCGAAGAGACGATGCGCAAGGTCGACTCGGTGATCCGCCGCATCATCGACGAGCAGTACACCACCGCCCGCAAGCTCATCGAGGACAACCAGGACAAGATGCACGCGATGGCGAAGGCGCTGCTGGAATGGGAAACCATCGACGCGGAGCAGATCGACGACATCATGGGCGGCAAGCCGCCGCGGCCGCCGAAGGACTGGACGCCCAGTAGCGCGGCCGGCGTCAACGGCGGCAGCGGCAACGGCGGCACGCCGGCCGTCAGCACCGACGGTGCTCCGGCCGCGGTCTGACGTTCCGCTCGTTTGTCGATCGCGCAACGGGGCTTCGGCCCCGTTTGCTTTGAGCGGATCTCTTTTCCCCACTGACCCCACGATGTTCTGGCAGACCACGCGATTCCGCATCGATCTCGTCGCCCCGCGCGTCATGGGCATCGTCAACGTCACGCCGGACTCCTTCTCCGATGGCGGGCTGCATGGGGGCGCCGCCGGGGCGCTGGCCCACTGCGAGCAGTTGCTGAAGGACGGCGCCGACATCCTCGACATTGGTGGCGAATCGACCCGCCCGGGCGCGGAGCCGGTGCCGCTGCAGGACGAACTGGCACGCGTGCTGCCGGTGCTGCGCGGCGCGATGGCGCTCGGCGTACCTGTGTCGCTCGACAGCTACAAGCCCGAGGTGATGCGCGCCGCGCTCGACCTCGGTGTGGACATCGTCAACGACATCAAGGCGCTGCGCGAACCCGGGGCTCTGGACGTGGTGACCGCGCATGCGAACTGCGGCGTCTGCCTGATGCACATGCGCGGCGACCAGCCGAAGACCATGCAGGACGGCGATCCGCAGTACGACGACGTGGTGACCGAGGTGCGCTCCTTCCTGCGGGCGCGCGTTGAAGCGCTGCGAGCGCGGGGCGTCGACGACGCCCGGATCACGCTCGACCCGGGCATCGGCTTCGGCAAGCGCACCGAGCACAACGTGGCGCTGCTGGTCCGTCAGCAAGAGCTGCTGGGCCTGGGGCTGCCGCTGCTGGCGGGCTGGTCGCGCAAGGGCGTGCTGGGCCGGCTGACCGGCCGCGAGCTCGGCG
>NZ_AZND01000012.1:0-39412 GCF_000576205.1 Methylibium sp. T29
TTAGACGTCATTGCGCGAACTTCGCCGTCTTTGTGGGTGCGATCTTGTATTCCAGGTTCACTTGATCGAGGGCGTTTCCCGTGCCACGCACTTGAACCGAAAGTACTTTCGTAGCTAGGAAGTAGCCGGCTGTGTTTTGCCACACCAAGATCTCCCCGGCGTGTGGTGTGCGAACTCTTGACGATGGATCGTATTGCGTTGCGTCTTGAATCTGAGCGATGGCGGTGGCCCCACTGCTATTGCGACACTCCGAATGCTTGGGGGATCTGTGTAAGCGTGGATCGAATTGGCACCTGCGCGCGACCAAGCAGTTTCAAAGGCCATGTCGCCGGCTCCAAATGTGAATCTTCCGTTGTTGTTTGAGTAGTCGAAGGCAACAGTGCCAGAAGTTGCAGGCGAAACATAGCGCTCTGACCCAAAGGAGACGATCGGCGCCGTAACTGCAATCTCCGCTGCAAAAGGATTCCGTCCGAGTGGCGGGCGTGGCTTCACTTCCTGTCCGTGGATGTCTCTGATTAGCTCAGCGTATTTGGCTTCAAAGGCGAGATCGTCTCGAAAGTCAATAAACACGCGCGACGACAGGAATGTAGGGACCGGCCGTACAAGTGAATTCGCGCGAATCACTGGAATGATTCGGTCTGAAGTGACGTCTTGCATAAGCTGAGCGGTAAGGATCATCTTCTCGTAGCCGACTCCTCCTCGACCGGCATTCGCCTTGCCGACGTATGACTCGGTACAAACAGCAAGAACCCGGTGTGCCGCGGATAGGCCTTGCTCCATGAAATGCGGCAGGTCACCTCCGAGGCGTAGATCCCACTGATCGAGGACAACATCAACTCCGTTTGCGACGAGGCGCGTGGCCAGCGCCAAAACCCAGTCCTTGTGCACCTCGCTGTCGTGAGAATAGGAGACGAAGACTTTGGGCGCGGGAGAAGTCATCTGTTTGGGCTCTGAGGTCTAACTAGACTTAGACATGCGTGACCGTACCGGCGCTGTTGATCTAACGCAACCCCTGCGTAGGAGTCACGGCCAGCGCGACGCCCTGCAGAGAGTCCCTTTCTGTCCGATGGGCGCGGGCGTTAGGCGGCCTAAATTTCCTGGATGCCTGTTCGCGATCCGGAGCCCGCGGCGCCCGCTGAATCGACGACGACGACGCCACTCGCGCCGCCGCCCCGCCTGCTCGACCAGCTCCGCGAGCACATTCGAGTCAAGCACTACGCCTTGCGCACCGAGCGCACCTAAGTGGAATGGGTGCGTCGCTACATCCTGTTCCACGGCAAGCGCCATCCGCGCGACATGGGGGCGCTGGCGATCGAAGCGTTTCTCAGCCATCTGGCGCTGGAGCGTGGCGTGTCCTCGGCCACGCAGAACCAGGCCAAGGCGCCCTTGCTGTTCCTCTACAAGGAGGTGCTGGGCACGGTCGATCTGCCCTGGCTCGCCGAGGTGGTGGCCGCCAAGGCCTCGCGCCGTCCGCCGGTGGTGCTCACGCAGCGCGAGGCGCGCGAACTGCTGATGCCGTTCCACCGCACGCGCTGACCCGCCGGCTCCGGTCCGCCGCCGCCGACCGGTGTCTCTACGCCACCTTGCGTATTCCGCCGCCCGGGGGTTCTGCCTAACCTGCAGCGGTCCGTGAACTCAACCGATCCCCCGAGGAGGAAACACCCCATGTCCCACACCACCCGCCGCGCCTTTGCGGCCTCGCTTTCCGCCGTGGCGCTGGCCGCTGCCGGCGCCTTCGTGCCCAGCGCCTTCGCGGCCGACACCATCAAGGTCGGCGTGCTGCACTCGCTGTCGGGCACCATGGCCATCTCGGAAACCGTGCTCAAGGACACGGTGCTCATGACCATCGACGAGATCAACGCCAAGGGCGGCGTCATGGGCAAGAAGCTCGAGCCGGTGGTGGTGGACCCGGCCTCCAACTGGCCGCTGTTCGCCGAGAAGGCCAAGCAGCTGATCAGCCAGGACAAGGTGGCCGTGGTGTTCGGTTGCTGGACGTCGGTGAGCCGCAAGTCGGTGCTGCCGGTGTTCGAGGAAACCAACTCGCTGCTGTTCTACCCGGTGCAGTACGAGGGTGAGGAACTGTCCAAGAACGTGTTCTACACCGGTGCCGCGCCCAACCAGCAGGCCATCCCCGCGGTGGAATACCTGATGAGCAAGGACGGTGGCTCGGCCAAGCGCTTCGTGCTGCTGGGCACCGACTATGTCTACCCGCGCACCACCAACAAGATCCTGCGCGCCTTCCTCAAGAGCAAGGGTGTCGCCGAGGCCGACATCATGGAGGAGTACACCCCCTTCGGCCACTCCGATTACCAGACCATCATCGCCAAGATCAAGAAGTTCTCGTCGGAAGGCAAGAAGACCGCGGTGGTGTCCACCATCAACGGCGACTCCAACGTGCCCTTCTACAAGGAACTGGGCAACCAGGGCCTGAAGGCGACCGACGTGCCGGTGGTGGCGTTCTCGGTGGGTGAGGAAGAGCTCCGCGGTGTCGACACCAAGCCGCTGGTGGGCCACTTGGCGGCGTGGAACTACTTCATGTCGATCAAGAACCCGACCAACGCCGCGTTCATCAAGCAGTGGAGCGACTACGCCAAGGCCAAGGGCATCCCGGGCCACAAGGACAAGCCGCTGACCAACGACCCGATGGAGGCCACCTACATCGGCATCCACATGTGGGCGCAGGCGGTCGAGAAGGCCAAGTCGACCGACACCGACAAGGTCATCGCCGCCATGGCGGGCCAGACCTTCAAGGCGCCGGGCGGCTTCACCAGCACCATGGACAAGGAAAACCACCACCTGCACAAGCCGGTGTTCATCGGCGAGGTCAAGGCCGACGGCCAGTTCAACGTGGTCTGGAAGACGCCGGGCCCGGTGGTCGCCGATCCGTGGAGCGACTACATCGCCGAGAACAAGGGCAAGAAGAACGTGCCGGAGAAGAAGTAAGTCACGGGCAGCCGGCTCTCGATGTTGGCGCGCGCCGGCCGGGCCGGCGGCGATCGGACTGTCCACCCGGTCGCCGCCGGTCCTGCCGGCGCGCAGCCTTCTTTTTCTTCTTCTCATGGCTTCCTACTCTCCACGGTGACGACGAATTGAATGCCTTGCGTGCTTTCCTGCTGAGCCTGTGCGCCGCCGGGCTGCTGGGGCTGGCTGCGGCTCCCGCGCGTGCCATGACGCCCGCGCAGGCGCTCGCCATCTCGGCCGGCGACACCGACACCCGCGTCGCCGCCCTGCAGCAGGCCATCGCCGCGCTCGACCCGCGCGTGCCGGTGCTGGTGCAGGCGCTGCTGGACGGCGAGGTGAAGGTCGACGACCAGCGCGCCTACATCGTCGCGGCCGACGGCTCGGCCGTCGACGCCGCCACCGGCCAGCCGGCCACGCCCCCCGAGACCGCGGAAGACGCGGTCAACAACAACCGCATGCGTGGCGAGCTGCAGGCCGCGCTGGCCGCGCTGCAGCTCATCACCGGCGACCTCACGCAACGCCGCGCCGCCATCGGCTCGCTGCGCGAGGCGATGGACGAGGCCAAGCTGCCGCTCATCGAGCAGGCGCTGGCCAAGGAGGCCGACCCCGCACTCAAGGCCGAGCTGGAGACGCTGCGCGCCAAGGGCCTGATCGCCTCCACCGACCCGGCCAAGCGCCTGCAGGCCGCGCAGGCCCTGGCCAGCAGCACCACGCCGGCCACCCGCAGCCTGCTGCTCGAGCGCCTGAAGCCGGCGGCCGAGGGCGGCGAGGCCGACCCCGCGGTGCGCGCCGCGCTGCAGGCCTCGCTCGACGGCGTCAATTCCATGCTGGCCTGGGGCGAACGCGCCGGCGTCGTGTTCACCGGCATCAGCCTGGGTTCCATCCTGCTGCTGGCGGCGCTGGGCCTGGCCATCACCTACGGCTGATGGGCGTCATCAACATGGCGCACGGCGAGCTCATCATGATCGGCGCCTACGCCACCTACCTCACGCAGAACGCCTTCCGCGCCTGGCTGCCGGACCACTTCGACTGGTACATCGTCGCGGCCATCCCGCTGTCCTTCCTCACCGCGGCGGCGGTGGGCGCGGTGCTGGAGCGTGGCGTCATCCGCTTCCTCTACGGCCGGCCGCTGGAGACGCTGCTCGCCACCTGGGGCATCAGCCTGGTGCTGATGCAGGGCGTGCGCTCGCTGTTCGGCGCACAGAACGTGCCGGTGGAGAACCCGGCCTGGCTGTCGGGCGGCGTGCAGATCATGAGCAACCTGGTGCTGCCGTGGAACCGCATCGCCATCGTGGTGTTCGCGGCCATCGTGCTGGGCGGCATCGCCTTCCTGATCGCGAAGACGCGGCTGGGGCTGTTCGTGCGCAGCGTCACCCAGAACCGCCCCATGGCCTCGTGCATGGGCGTCAACACCGCGCGCGTCGACACGCTGGCGTTCGCGCTCGGGGCCGGCGTGGCGGGGCTGGCGGGCTGTGCGGTCAGCCAGGTCGGCAACGTGGGACCCGACCTCGGGCAGGGCTACATCGTCGACTCCTTCATGGTGGTGGTGCTGGGCGGCGTGGGCCAGCTCGCCGGCACCGTGTACGCGGCACTGGGGCTGGGCGTGATCAACAAGTTCCTCGAAGGCTGGGCCGGTGCGGTGCTGGCGAAGATCATCGTGCTGGTGTTCATCGTGGTGTTCATCCAGAAGCGGCCGCAGGGGCTGTTCGCATTGAAGGGGAGAGAGGCATGAGCGCCGTGCTGACGCCTCCTCTGCCCGTGGCACCGCCGCGCAGCCGCCTGCTGCAGGGCAAGGCCTGGACGGCGCTGCTGGCCGCGGTGATCACCGTGACCGTGCTGGTGCCGGTGCTGAACCTCGTGGTGCCGGCCGGCAGCGCCTTCCACCTGAGCGACTACGCGGTGGCGCTGATCGGCAAGATCATGTGCTACGCGATCTGTGCGCTGGCCATGGACCTGATCTGGGGCTACACCGGCATCCTGTCGCTCGGCCACGGCCTGTTCTTCGCGCTCGGCGGCTACGCGATGGGCATGTACCTCATGCGCCAGATCGGCCGCGACGGCAACTACCAGTCGGACCTGCCCGATTTCATGGTCTTCCTCGACTGGAAGGAGCTGCCCTGGCACTGGAGCTTCAGCGACTCCTTCGTGGCCACGCTGTTCCTGATCGTCGCGGTGCCGGGCCTGCTGGCCTTCGTGTTCGGCTTCTTCGCGTTCCGCTCGCGCATCAAGGGCGTGTACTTCTCGATCATCACGCAGGCGCTCACCTTCGCCGCGATGCTGCTGTTCTTCCGCAACGAAACCGGCTTCGGCGGCAACAACGGCTTCACCGACTTCAAGCGCATCCTCTCCATCCCGATCGCGCAGCCGTCCACGCGCATGGTGCTGTTCGTGCTGACCGGGCTCACGCTGATCGGCTTCTTCCTGCTGGCGCGCTGGCTCATCCACACCAAGTTCGGCCGGGTGCTGCAGGCCATCCGCGACGCCGAGAACCGCGTCATGTTCTGCGGCTACGAGCCGCTGAACTACAAGCTCGCGATCTGGACGCTGTCGGCGGTGATGTGCGGCATCGCCGGGGCGCTGTACGTGCCGCAGGTGGGCATCATCAACCCCGGCGAGATGTCGCCGGCCGCCAGCATCGAGATCGCGATCTGGGCCGCGGTGGGCGGCCGGGCCACGCTGATCGGCCCGATCGTCGGCGCCTTCTTCGTCAACTTCGCGAAGAGCTGGTTCACGCAGGTCTTCCCCGAGTTCTGGCTGTACTTCCTGGGCGCGCTGTTCATCGCCGTCACGCTGTTCCTGCCGGACGGCATCGTCGGCGGCGTGAAGCGGCTGCTGGGCCGCGGCAGCAAGGAGAAGCGCGCATGACGCCCGAGCTGATGGAGCCGGCGCCCGCACCCGCGAGCGCATGGCCGCGAAGCCCGAGGCCGGCAAGTCGGGCGGCCGGGCGGCGAGCTACAGCCGTGTGGTCGAACCGGGCACGCTGGACACCGCGCACGGCGGCATCCTGTACCTGGAGGACATCACCGTCAGCTTCGACGGCTTCCGCGCGCTGAACAAGCTGTCGCTGAACATCGCCGCCGGCGAGCTGCGTTGCATCATCGGCCCCAACGGCGCCGGCAAGACGACCATGATGGACGTGATCACCGGCAAGACGCGGCCCGACGCCGGCAGCGCCTTCTTCGGCTCCACCATCGACCTGCTGCGCCTGCGCGAGAGCCAGGTGGCGAGCATCGGCATCGGCCGCAAGTTCCAGAAGCCCAGCGTGTTCGAGCAGCTCACGGTGTTCGAGAACCTGGAGCTCGCGCTGAAGGCCGACCGCCGGCCGCGCGCGGCGGTGTTCGCCCGGCTGTCGGGCGCGCAGCTCGACCGCATCGGCGAGATCCTCACGCTCATCCACCTGAAGGGCGAGGCGCAGCGCCTGGCCGGGCTGCTGTCGCACGGCCAGAAGCAGTGGCTGG
Source organism: Methylibium sp. T29 (assembly GCF_000576205.1). Classification (NCBI taxonomy): domain Bacteria; kingdom Pseudomonadati; phylum Pseudomonadota; class Betaproteobacteria; order Burkholderiales; family Sphaerotilaceae; genus Methylibium; species Methylibium sp. T29. The sequence goes on from NZ_AZND01000012.1 coordinate 6,420, forward strand.
AGATCGGCATGCTGCTGATGCAGGACCCCAAGCTGTTGCTGCTCGACGAGCCGGTGGCCGGCATGACCGACGAGGAGACCGAGCGCACCGCGCAGCTCTTCGTGTCGCTGCAGGGCGCGCACTCGCTGGTGGTGGTGGAGCACGACATGAAGTTCATCGACGAGCTCACCCGCGACGACCCGGCCAAGAAGGTGACGGTGCTGCACGAGGGCAGCGTGCTGGCCGAGGGCTCGCTCGCGCAGGTGCAGGCGAACGACAAGGTGGTGGAGGTCTATCTTGGCCGCTGAACACACCATGCTGAAGGTCGAAGGCGTCAACCAGTACTACGGCGGTTCGCACATCCTGCGCGGGCTGGATTTCGAGGCGAAGGCCGGCGAGGTGACGGTCGTGCTGGGCCGCAACGGCGTGGGCAAGACCACGCTGCTGAAGAGCCTGGTCGGGCTGGTGAGCATCAAGTCCGGCAGCATCCGGCTCGACGGCGCCGAGGTGCAGCGCCTCACGCCCTACGAGCGCGTGCGCCGCGGCATCGGCTACGTGCCGCAGGGCCGCGAGATCTTCGGCCGCCTGACGGTCGAGGACAACCTGCGCATGGGCCTGGCCAGCAAGCCCGGCAGCACACCGATCCCGGCCGAGCTCTACGAGCTGTTCCCGGTGCTCAAGCAGATGCTCGGACGGCGCGGCGGTGATCTGTCGGGCGGGCAGCAGCAGCAGCTGGCGATCGCCCGCGCGCTGGCGGCCGGCCCCAAGCTGCTGATCCTGGACGAGCCGACCGAGGGCATCCAGCCCAGCGTCATCAAGGACATCGGCCGCGTGATCCGCAAGCTGGCCGATCGCGGCGACATGGCGATCATCCTGGTGGAGCAGTACTACGACTTCGCCGCCGAACTGGCCGACCAGTACCTGGTGATGGAGCGCGGCGAGATCGTGCTGCGCGGCCGAGGCGCCGACATGGAAACCGACGGCGTGCGCCAGCGCATGTCGATCTGAGCGCGCTGCCCCGCGCCGCCGGGGCGTGCATACTGCGCGCGCCCGGCGCGGCGGTTCTCAAGCGTGCGGCGGGCAGGCCGATAGCCGATCAAGCCCTATCCACACGCCATGACAGACCTGCTCGGATCCGTCGTCAGCCTCACCGGCTACCGTGACCGCGACCTGCTCGACGCAGCCGCGGTCACGATGCTGGCCGACTGGCTGCGACCGCTGAGCCTGAGCCTGTACCGCTGTGTGGGCGAGGCCGGCGACACGCGGCTGCTGCTGCAGGCGTGCGCCCGCGACGGCCCGCCGGCGGTGGCGGGCGATCCGCCGTGGACCCCGCTGGAGGCGCTGCCGTCGCTGGACGACTGGCTACCGCACCGCGACGCGCTGGCCGGCGGCGAACCGCTGCTGGCGCTGCCCACCAGCCGACCCGGCCCGAGGGGCCGGCCGGTGCTCCTGAATGTGTTCCCGCTGTGGGTTGGCACCGAACGCTTCGGTCTGGTCGAGGTGCTCGCCGAGAAGCCGCTCGACGCCGAACAGCTGCGCTTCGTCGATGCCGTGCTGAAGATCTACCGCAACCAGGTCGGCCTGCTCGACTACAGCGAGCGCGACACGCTGACCGGTCTGCTGAACCGCAAGACCTTCGACGAACAGTTCGGCAAGTGCCTGCTCGAGTGCGACGGCCCGGGGCCGCTGGCGCCGCTGTCGCCGTCGGCCGACGGCGGGCAGCAGCCCGAACGGCGCGCCCGCGCGTCGCTGCGCTACTGGATCGGCGTGGTCGACGTCGACCACTTCAAGCGCGTGAACGACAACTTCGGTCACCTGATCGGCGACGAGGTGCTGCTGCTGATGGCGCGCATCCTGCGCGGCGCCTTCCGGCATGGCGACCGGCTCTACCGCTTCGGCGGCGAGGAGTTCGTCGTGATGCTGCACGCCGATTCGCGCGTGCACGCGGCGCTCGCCTTCGAGCGCTTCCGCGCGCGCATGGAGACCTGCCGCTTCCCGCAGGTCGGCAGCGTCACGGTCAGCATCGGCATGACCGAACTGCGCGCCGACGACACCCCCAGCGCGGCCTTCTCGCGCGCCGACCTGGCGGTCTACCACGCCAAGCAGAACGGCCGTAACCAGCTGCAGTGCCACGACCAGCTGGTCGAGGGAGGCACGCTGGTCGAGGCGGGCGGCAAGGTCGGCGAGATCGAGCTGTTCTGACGCCGGTACCACGCCGGCACGGCAGCGCTTCGCTGCCGTAAGCGAAAACCTGCGGGCCAGCAACCCCCCTGAACGACAGACGGGACAGTCACGCCCGACCCCCTGGCGCCGACAGAATGCGCCGACTCGAAAACCTGGGGAGGACGACAAATGAGGCATCGGATTGCTGCGCTGACGCTGGTGGTGGGGCTGGCCGGTTGTGGGGGCGGGGGGCGGGGGGTGATGACCCGCAGGACGCTCCGGCCACGGATGCAACGCCGCTGGAAGGGGGCTACGAGCTCGCCAGCAGCACCGGCGCCCGCGGTGAGGCGCTGATCCTGGAGGACCGCACGTTCTGGGGCCTCAGCGGCTTCGAGTCGGGCGGCACGCTCTACGTCGACACGCTGACGCAGGGGACCGTGAGCCGCTCCGGCGCGACGGTGAGCGCGACCGATCTGCGCCAGTACGACTTCCTGAACGGCGTGGTCAGGACGACCGGCTTCTCGGGCTCGATGAAGGTGTCGGGCGTCGTGTCCGGCACGGTCAGCCCGAGCGGGGCGGCGGCCACCAACCTGACGCTGACGCCGGTGGCGGCTTCCGATTTCGACTACCACGCCGCCGCGAGCCTGGGCACGATCGTCGGCACATGGAACGGCGACTCGCTCGACGGCAGCAGCGGCAGCGTGACGGTGGGCGCCGGCGGCGCGATCACCGCCTCGCTGAGCGGCTGCAGCATCACCGGGAACGCGGCGCCGCATCCCAGCGGCAAGAACCTCTACGCCGTGTCGGTCACCTTCGGTCCGTCACCCTGCATCCTCGCCAACGCGACGGCCAGCGGGATCGCGATCATCGGCACCGCGCAGCAGCTGGTGGTGGCCCTGACATCCGCCGACCGCTCGGCCGGCACGGTGTTCCTCGGCGTGCGCTGACGGACCTCGGGCGCGCGGGCCCTCCCGCGTCGCCTCTGCCTCAGCGCGCCCCTTCACCACCGCATAGCGCGCCAGCGTGCGTTCGCGCGCCAGCTCATGGCGCACGATGGGCTCGGGGTAGTCGCGGCCGAGCACCAGGCCGGCGGCGACCAGGTCGAGCGGCTTGGCGTCCCACGGGGCGTGCAGCGCGGCGTCGGGCAGGGCGGCGAGCTGCGGCAGGTAGCGGCGGATGAACTTGCCCTGGGCGTCGAATTTCTGGCTCTGGCTCACCGGGTTGAAGATGCGGAAGTAGGGCTGGGCGTCGCAGCCGCTGGAGCTGGCCCACTGCCAGCCGCCGTTGTTGGCGGCGAGGTCGTAGTCGTTCAGCTTCTCGGCGAAATAGCGCTCGCCGCGGCGCCAGTCCAGCCCCAGGTCCTTGCACAGGAAGCTCGCCACCACCATGCGCAGCCGGTTGTGCATGTAGCCGGTCTGGTTGATCTGGAGCATGGCCGCGTCGACCAGCGGGTAGCCGGTGCGGCCCTCGCACCAGGCGGCGAACAGCGCGTCGGCATGCTTGCCATGCTCCCACTTGATCTTGTCGTATTCGGGCTTGAAGCTGCGCTCGACGACCTGTGGGTGGTGGTGCAGCACCTGGTGGTAGAAGTCGCGCCAGATCAGTTCCGACAGCCAGACCTCGGCGCCGCGCGAGCCGGCGCGCGCGCGGTCCCAGGCCAGCCGCGCCAGCTCGCGGATCGACAGCGTGCCGAAGCGCAGGTGCACGCTCAGGTAGCTGGGGCCCTTGACGGCGGGGAAGTCGCGCGTCTGGTCGTAGCGATCGATGCGCTCGTCGCTGAAGTCCTCCAGCAGCGCGCGGCCGCCGGCGGTACCGGGGGCGAGCTTCAGCGCCGCCAGGTTGGTGGGTTCGAAGCCGATGGCGGCCAGCGTGGGCACGCCCGCGGCCTCACCCGCCGGGCGCGGCGCCAGCGCGCCGGCATGGCGGCCCACCGGGTAGGCCTGCAGGTAGAAGGGCTCCAGCTTCTTCAGCCAGGCGTTCTTGTAGGGCGTGAACACGCCATAGGGCGTGCCGGCGGCGGTCAGCACCTCGTCGGTGTCGAACACCACCTGGTCCTTGGCCGGGTGGAAGGCGATCCCGGTCTGGGCGAGCGCGCCGCGCACCTGGGCGTCGCGCGCCACGGCGGCGGGCTCGTAGTCGGTGTTCGCGTAGACCGCCTGCACGTGCAGTGCGGCGGCCAGTCGCGGGATTTCGTCGCGCGCGCGGCCGTGACGCACGATCAGCCCGACGCCCTCGGTGCCGTGGCTGCGGCCCAGGGTGTGCAGCTGCGCATCGAGGTCGACCAGGCTGTCGCGGATGAACTCGACGCGGCGGTCGGTGCGCGGCAGCGGGTCCAGGATCTCGGTGTCGAACACGAACGCCACCCAGACCCGCCGCGCAGCGCGCAGCGCATGGTAGAGCGCGGCATGGTCGTGGGCGCGCAGGTCCCGGCGGCACCACACCAGCGCGGCGTCGAGTGTTTTTCCGGAGGCCTTGTCCATGCGCCGGAGTGTGCCCGGTCACTACAATCGCCGCATGGGCTCGGACTCCGCCACCAACCTGACGAATCAGTTCCTGATCGCCATGCCCGGCATGGCCGACGACAACTTCGCCGGCTCGGTGGTCTACCTGTGCGAGCACACCGAGCGCGGCGCGCTCGGCCTGGTGATCAACAAGCCCAGCGACATCAAGCTGGGCCGCCTGTTCGAGAAGGTCGACCTGCCGCTCGACCGCGAGGAGCTGGCGGAGCAGCCGGTCTACCTCGGCGGGCCGGTGCAGACCGAGCGCGGCTTCGTGCTGCACGAGCGCGGCGAGGACGACGCGGCCGACATCGACGCCGATGGCGCCACCTACACCTCCTCGCTGCGCATCCCCGGCGGCATGGCCATGACCACCAGCAAGGACGTGCTCGAGGCCCTGGCCAACGGTGCCGGCCCGAAGCGCGTGCTGGTCACGCTGGGCTATGCCGGCTGGAGCGCCGGCCAGCTGGAGGACGAGATCGCCCGCAACGGCTGGATCACCGTCGACGCGAAGCCCGAGGTGATCTTCGAGACGCCGACCGAGCAGCGCTACGACAAGGCGCTGTCGCTGCTGGGCATCGACCCGCGCATGTTGAGCAGCGAAGCGGGCCATGCCTGAGCCGGCCGGCGCCCCGCAGCCCCTGCAGACCCTGCTCGCTTTCGATTTCGGCCTCAAGCGCACCGGGGTGGCCACCGGCAACACGCTGACGCGCAGCGCCCAGCCGCTGCGCACCGTGGCGGCCGAGGGCGACGCGCGCTTCGACGCCATCGCGAAGCTGATCGCCGAATGGCAGCCGGCCGCGCTGGTGGTCGGCGTGCCGTTCCACCCCGACGGCGCGCCGCACGACAATACCCGGCGCGCGCAGCGTTTCGCCCGCCAGCTGCACGGCCGCTTCCGGCTGCCGGTGCACGAGGTCGACGAGCGCTGGTCCACCACCGAGGCCCTGTCCGACGGGGCGCGCGACGCCGATGCCGCCGCCGCGGCGATCCTGCTCGAACAGTATTTCCGGGAGCACGCATGACGACCCTGCACCTCGACGCGGAAGCGCTCTACGCCGATCTGCTGGCGCGGGTGAGGCCGCTGCTCAAGCCCGAGACCGTGCTGGTCGGCATCTGGTCGGGCGGCGCCTGGCTGGCCGAGCGGCTGCAGCGTGACCTGGGACTGGCCGGCCGCCACGGCGTGATCTCGAGCGCGCTGCACCGAGACGACTTCGGCTCGCGCGGCATGAGCGCCACCACCGACGCGACGGCGCTGCCGTTCGAGATCGAGGGCCGCCACATCCTGCTGATCGACGACGTGCTCTACACCGGCCGCACGGTGCGCGCGGTGATCAACGAACTGTTCGACTTCGGCCGCCCGGCCAGCGTCGGCCTCGCGGTGCTGGTCGACCGCGGCGGGCGCGAACTGCCGATCGAGCCCGCCGTGTCGGCCGCCCGCGTGTGGTGCCGCGCCACCAGCGGCTCGCGCTGGTGCGCGACGAGGCCGGCGGCTTCACACTCCAACTCGAAAGCGCCTGATGCTGAACAAGCGCAACCCGCAGCTCAACGCCCACGGCGAGCTGATCCACCTGCTGTCGATCGAAGGCCTGCCGAAGGCGGTGCTGACGCAGATCCTCGACACAGCGGGCACCTTCCTGAGCGTCAACGACCGCGAGGTGAAGAAGGTGCCGCTGCTGCGCGGCAAGAGCGTGTTCAACCTGTTCTTCGAGAACAGCACGCGCACGCGCACCACCTTCGAGATCGCTGCCAAGCGCCTCAGCGCCGACGTCATCAACCTCGACATCGCGCGCAGTTCCACCGCCAAGGGCGAGAGCCTGCTCGACACCATCGCCAACCTGTCGGCGATGCACGCCGACATGTTCGTGGTGCGCCATGCCGAGAGCGGCGCGCCCTACCTGATCGCGCAGCACGTGGCGCCCCACGTGCACGTGGTCAACGCCGGCGACGGCCGTCACGCGCACCCCACGCAGGGGCTGCTCGACATGTACACGATCCGCCACTACAAGAAGGACTTCAGCAACCTCGTGGTGGCGATCGTCGGCGACATCGTGCACTCGCGCGTGGCGCGCTCCGACATCCACGCGCTCACCACGCTGGGCGCGGCGGAGGTGAGGGCGGTCGGCCCGCGCACCCTCGTGCCGGCCGACCTGAAGCACATGGGCGTGCGCGTCTGCCACGACATGAGCGAAGGCATCCGCGACGCCGACGTGATCATCATGCTGCGGCTGCAGAACGAGCGCATGAGCGGTGCGCTGCTGCCGAGCGCCGGCGAGTACTTCAAGAGCTTCGGCCTCACCGAGGAGAAGCTCGCGCTCGCCAGGCCCGACGCCATCGTGATGCACCCCGGCCCCATCAACCGCGGCGTGGAGATCGACTCGGCGGTGGTCGACGGCAGGCAGAGCGTGATCCTGCCGCAGGTGACCTTCGGCATCGCGGTGCGCATGGCGGTCATGAGCACGATCGCGGGGAACAACGCATGAAGATCCTGATCAGCAACGGCCGCGTGGTCGACCCGGCCTCGGGCCGCGACGAGCGGGCCGACATCGCCATCGCCAACGGTCGCATCCTCACGATCGGCAAGGTGCCGGCCGACTTCGCGCCGGAGCGCACCATCGACGCCGCCGGCCTGGTGGTGGCGCCCGGCCTGGTGGACCTGGCCGCGCGCCTGCGCGAGCCCGGCCACGAGCACGAGGGCATGCTCGAGAGCGAGCTGGCCGCCGCCGCCGCCGGCGGCGTGACCAGCATGGTCTGCCTGCCCGACACCGATCCCACGCTCGACGAGCCCGGGCTGGTGGAGATGCTCAAGTTCCGCGCCCGCAAGCTCAGCCGCTGCCGGCTGTTCCCGCTCGGCGCGCTGACGCGCGGCCTCGGCGGCGAGGTGCTGACCGAGATGGCCGAGCTCACCGAGGCCGGCTGCGTGGGCTTCTCGCAGGCCGACGCGGTGCTGCGCGACACGCAGGTGCTGTCGCGCGCGCTGCAGTACGCGGCCACCTTCGGCTACACGGTGTGGCTGCGGCCGAACGATCCCTGGCTGGGCTCGGGCGTGGCGGCCAGCGGTGCGGTCGCCACGCGGCTCGGGTTGTCGGGCGTGCCGGTGGCGGCCGAGACGATCGCGCTGCACACGCTGTTCGAGCTGGTGCGGTCCAGCGGCGCGCGCGTGCACCTGTGCCGGCTGTCCAGCGCGGCCGGCGTGGCGCTGCTGCGCGAGGCCAAGGCCGAGGGGCTGCCGGTCACGGCCGATGTCAGCATCAACTCGCTGCACCTGACCGATGTCGACATCGGCTACTTCAACCCGGCCATGCGCCTGGTGCCGCCGCTGCGCCAGCAGCGCGACCGCGACGCGCTGCGCGCCGGGCTGGCCGACGGCACGATCGACGCGCTGGTGTCCGACCACACGCCGGTCGACGAGGACGCCAAGACCCTGCCGTTCGCCGAGGCCGAACCCGGTGCCACCGGCCTGGAGCTGCTGCTGAGCCTGGCGCTCAAGTGGGGCGAGGACAGCGGCGCCGGCCTGCGCCGCGCGCTCGCCACCGTGAGCTGCGAGCCGGTGCGGGTGCTGGGCGACGCGCTCGGTTCGCTCGCCTCCAGCGCGGGCCGCCTCGTCGAGGGCGGGGTGGCCGATGTCTGCGTGTTCGACCCCGAGGCGCGCTGGACCGTCGCGCCGGCCGCACTGCGCAGCCAGGGCAAGCACACGCCGTTCGCCTTCGACACCAGCGGTTTCGCGCTGCCGGGGCGCGTGCGCGCCACCTTGGTCGCCGGCCACGTGGCGCACGAAGCTACGCGCGACGCGGCATGAGCGCTCGTCGCGTCACCGCCGCGCCACCCTGATGCCGCGCCGTCTGCGTGCCGCGTGGCGCCTGCTGCGCGTGCTGCTGCACGTGTTGCACGGCCTGGCCATCGTGCTGACGATGTTCCGCGCGCTCGGGCGTACCGAGCGGCGCGAGCGCGTGCGCTGGTGGGCCGCCAAGATGCTGCGCGTGGCCGGGGTCGGAGCCCGGCGCAGCGGCGAGCCCTGGCCCGGCGGGGCGTTGCTGGTCGCGAACCACATCTCCTGGCTGGACATCGTGGCCATCCACGCCTTCTGCCCGCAGGCGCGCTTCGTGTCCAAGGCCGACGTCCGGCACTGGCCGCTGCTGAGCCGGCTGACCGAGGCGGCCGACAGCCTCTACCTCGAGCGCGAGCGCAAGCGCGACGCGCTGCGCGTGGTGCACCAGATGGCCGAGGCGCTGACGGCCGGCGACACCGTGGCGGTGTTCCCCGAAGGCACCACCGGCGAGGGCCACGCGCTGCTGCCCTTCCACGCCAACCTGCTGCAGGCTTCCATCGCCACCGGCACGCCGGTGCAGCCGGTGGCGCTGCGCTACCGCGACCGGCACGACGAGGTCAGCAAGGCGGTGGCCTACGTCGGCGACACCACGCTGGTGCAGAGCCTGTGGTGGGTGGCCTGCGCCGAGGGTCTGCAGGTGCACCTGCAGTTCCTCGCGCCGCAGGCCAGCGCGCAGGCCGATCGCCGCGCGCTCGCCGAGCGCCTGCGCGCCGCGATCGACGAAGCCCTGCAGACGCCACCGACCACATGACGTGCGCAGTGCGGCTATGTCCGCATTGCTGCGCCGTCGATCACCCCCTGCTGTTCCCGCAGGTTCCGCCGTCACCGGCACAGAGAGCGGCCGAACGTCGAGGGGACGCCGTGCAGTTGCTCAAACTGGTCGCGCACCACATCAAGGTCGGTGTGCCCTTGCCGTTCGGCGTGCGCAACGAAGAGGGCAAGCTGCTGCTGGCCTGCGGCCAGGTCGTGGCCAGCGAGGCCCAGCTCGAGGCGCTGCTCGACCGCGGCGCCTATGCCGACGTCGAGGAGATCAATACGACTTCCCGGCGCTCGTCGATGCCTTCGCCGGCGAGTTCATCGCGCGGGTCGATTGCGATCCCGATGTGGCGATCTACGGCTCGATCCGCCAGGACCCGCGGCGCCTGTGGAGTACGGCGTGGCGCATGCGTTGCACACCGCGCTGGCGGGCCAGTTGAGGGCGCGTCGCGTCGGCTGGGCCGAGGAGCGCGTGGCGGCGCTGATCAAGGAATACGGCCTCTATCCGCCGGGCGACTTCGTGCGGCTCGCCTCCGGCGAACTGGCGTCGTCACAAGCCGCGGGCCCAGCGCCCATGCGCCGATGGTGGCTGCCATCGCCGACCGCGCCGGCCTGCCCACGGTGCGCACCACGCCGCGCGACACCGCCCAGCCGGGCTGCCAGATCGCCGGCCGGGCGACCGACCTGCAGCTCGTGCTGCGCGTGGTGCCGGAGCGGCTCTACGGCCTGGTGGGCTGAGGCACGGCCTCAGCCGTCCGCCTGCAGCGCGGACACTGAGGCCGCCTGCGCGGCGGCGTCGGCCCCGCCCAGGTAGTACTTGGACGTGGGCTTCAGGTTGGCGTCCAGGTCGTAGACCAGCGGGATGCCGTTCGGGATGTTCACGCCCACGATATCGGCGTCGGAGATGTTGTTCAGGTGCTTCACCAGCGCGCGGATGCTGTTGCCGTGCGCCACGATCACCAGCCGCTGGCCGGCGGCGATGGCCGGGGCCAGCGTGCCGTACCAGAGCGGCAGCACGCGCGCCACGGTGTCCTTCAGGCACTCGGTCAGCGGCACCTGGTTGGCCGCGAGCTTCGCGTAGCGCACGTCGCTGCGCTCGCTGCGCGGGTCGTTCGCCTCCAGCGGCGGCGGCGGCACGTCGTAGCTGCGGCGCCAGAGCAGCACCTGCTCGTCGCCGAACTGCTTGGCCATGTCGGCCTTGTTCAGGCCCTGCAGGCCGCCGTAGTGGCGCTCGTTGAGGCGCCAGTCCTTGATGACCGGCAGCCAGGTGCGGTCCATGCCGTCGAGGCAGTGCCAGGCGGTCCAGATCGCGCGCTTGAGCACCGAGGTGTAGACGGTGTCGAAATCGATGCCGGCCTGCTTCAGCAGCCGGCCGGCCTGCTGGGCCTGGGCCACGCCGGTGGGAGTGAGTTCCACGTCGGTCCAGCCGGTGAAGCGGTTCTCGAGGTTCCAGGTCGATTCGCCGTGGCGGATCAGCACGAGTTGGGTCATGAGGCGGGTCGCGGCAGCAATGGGAATAGCCGCAGATTCTAGAATCGCTGTCTTTCCGCCTCCCTGACCGCGCCGGCCGCGCGCGCCCCCACCGTGAAGTTTCTCCTCGACAACTGGTATCTGGTCCTCGCTGCGCTCGCCTCGGGCGGTCTTCTGGTCTGGCCGCTGATCGCTCGCGGCGGCGGCCCGAACCGCGTGTCCACCGCCGAGGCGGTGATGCTGATCAACCGCGAGAAGGCGGTGCTGATCGACGTGAGCGAGCCCGCCGAGTACGCCGCCGGCCACGCCAGCAACGCCCGCAACATCCCGCTCGCCGGGCTGGAGAGCGGCGCCAAGGGCCTGCCCACCAACAAGAGCCTGCCGGTGCTGGTGATCTGCCCGACCGGCGCGCGCGCCAACCGCGCCGTCGCCACCTTGCGCAAGCTCGGCTACGAGAAGGCCAGCATCGTGATCGGCGGCCTGGCGGCCTGGCGCGAGGCGCAACTGCCGGTGGAGAAGTCGGCGGCCTGAGCGGGCCCGGGCCTATCGACGAGATAGCGCCAAATGCCGCGCATTGCCGCGCAAATCAAACCCGCAGCCCGGCAAGGACGTGTCGATTCCGTGACACTGGCGGCTCGTTCCACCGATTGCCCGCCATGTCGTCCTCCACCGTCAAGATGTTCACCACCCAGGTCTGCCCGTTCTGCATCCGGGCCAAGGCACTGCTGAAGCAGCGCGGCGTGGAGCAGATCGAGGAGATTCGCATCGACCTCGACCCCGCGCAGCGCGACGCCATGATGCAGGCGACCGGCCGGCGTACCGTGCCGCAGATCTTCATCGGCGACACCCATGTGGGCGGCTGCGACGAACTCATCGCGCTCGACCAGCGCGGCGGCCTGATGCCGCTGCTGCAGCAGCAGTCCCCGGCCTGACTGACGGCAGGCCGGCAAGCCGGTCGCTGCCACCCCGCTGCGACATAATCCGGCGGTTCCATGCCCCAGGGCCCGCCGACGTCGACGACGGCGGGCCGTTTGTTTGTTCAAGGCCCTCCAACCCGCGATGCCTCCCACGGCCCCGCGGTTCGAGCCGGCCCAGCCCCTGACGGATGCCCACCATGGCCGAGCAAGACTCCAACCCCGTGTTCCAGATCCAGCGCGTCTACCTCAAGGACGTGTCGCTGGAGCAGCCCAATTCGCCGCAGATCCTGCTCGAGCAGTCGCAGCCGCAGGTCGACATCAGCCTGGCCGTCAATGCCGAGACCGTGGCCGACGGCATCTACGAGGTGTCGGTGACCGCCACGGTCACCACCAAGGTCGCCGACAAGACGCTGTTCCTGTGCGAAGCCAAGCAGGCCGGCATCTTCGAGATCCGCAACCTGCCCGACGGCCAGACGCAGCCGGTGCTGGGCATCGCCTGCCCCGGCATCGTCTACCCCTACCTGCGCGCGACGGTGGCCGACATCATCACCCGTGCCGGCTTCCCGCCGGTGCACCTGGCCGAGGTGAACTTCCAGGCCATGTACGAAGCCCAACAGCAGGCCGCCGCGCAGCAGCAAGGCGCGGTGAGCAACGGCAACGGCGGCTCGCCGATCATCACCAACGCCTGATCCGCGCCGCCAGCCCGGCCCGCCGCGCATGCGCATCACGGTCCTCGGCGCCGGTGCCTGGGCACGGCTCTCTCCGTCGGCATCGCGCCGCGGCACGACACCCTGCTGTGGGCGCGCGATGCCGCCCAGGCCGCGCACATCGAGGCCAGCCGCGACAACCGGCGCTACCTGCCCGGCGTGGCGCTGCCCGCCGCGCTGCGCCTCACGGCCGACCTGGACATGGCGATCGCGCACGCCCAGGCGGACGGCGGCCTGATCGTCATCGCCACGCCCATGTCGGGCCTGCGCGAGATGCTGGCCCGCTGTGCCGCCAGCGGCGCCGGGCTGTGGTGGCTGTGCAAGGGCTTCGAGGCCGGCACCGGCGCACTGGGCCACGAGGTGGCGCGCGAGGTGGCGCCGGCAGCCCGCGTGGGTGTGCTGTCGGGACCGAGCTTCGCGCTCGAGGTCGCGCGCGGCCAGCCCACCGCGCTGGTGGCCGCCAGCACCGACGAGGCGCTGCGCAACCAGGCCGTCGAGGCCTTCCACAGCGAGTCGCTGCGCGTCTACACCTCCGCCGACCCGGTGGGCGTGGAGGTCGGCGGCGCGGTCAAGAACGTCATCGCCATCGCCACCGGCATTGCCGATGGCATGGGCCTGGGCCTCAACGCGCGCGCGGCGCTCGTCACGCGCGGCCTGGCCGAGATCACGCGCCTGGGCACGGCGCTGGGCGCGCGCGTGGACACCTTCATGGGCCTCAGCGGCCTCGGTGACCTGGTGCTCACCGCCACCGGCGATCTGTCGCGCAACCGCCAGGTCGGCCTGCAACTGGCCCAAGGCCGCTCGCTGCCCGAGGTGCTGGCCGCGCTGGGCCACGTGGCCGAGGGCGTGTACAGCGCCGCCACCGTGCTGGCGCGCGCGCAGGCGCTGGGCGTCGACATGCCCATCACCGCCGCCGTGGTGGCGGTGCTCGACGGGCGGCTGACGCCGGCGCAGGCGCTGGAGCGGTTGATGCGGCGGCAGGCGAGGGCCGAAGGCCACGCGCCGGACTGAGCGCGTCCCGCTCTCGCATCGCATCGACGTGACTGGCTGTACGCAGCCTCCCGTCAGGACGTCGCTCTTGGTTACGCCTCTGCCCTGTTGTTGCAGGGAAATGCACGCATCGCCGCTCAAACTCCTGCGACCCCCAACGCAGGAGACGCCTTGTTCACCCGATACCTCGCCGTCTGGCTGCTGGTCCTGACCGGTCTGACGGGCCTGGCGCCCGTCGCAGCGGCGCAGCCTGCACAGGCGGCCGCTGTGTCCGGTCCGACCGCCTACCCCTCCGAAGCCTCGCAGTGGCCGGGCAAGGGCGTCGTGCGCGTCTTCGGCTGGATGGTCGACAACCGCCGCGAATTCTGGCGGCAGCGCGAGCACGAGCGGGGCCGGGTGGTGTTCGCCGGCGATTCACTGGTCGCCGGCTGGCGCACGCTGAAGCAGGACTTCCCCTCCGTGCCGGTGGCCAACCGGGGCATCGGCGGCGACGTCAGCCGCGGCCTGCTGTTCCGCTTCCAGGAGGACGTGCTCGATCTTCAACCGACGGCCGTGGTGATCCAGATCGGCACCAACGACCTCAGCGCCCAGCAGGCCCCGGCCGACACCGTGTCCAACCTCGTCGCGATGATCGAGATGGCGCGCCGGCACGACCGCGGGCTGCCGATCGTCGTCTGCACCGTGCCGCCGCGTGCCCACCCGCAGGCGCCGATCGATCCGGCGAAGTGGAGGGAGCTCAACGCCGGCATCCGGGCGCTCGCGGATCGGCAGGCGGGCGTCAGTGTGGTCGAACTGGCCGAGCCGCTGTCGGCATCCGACGGATCGATCGACCCGCGCTACTTCGCGACCGACAGGCTGCACCTGTCGGCGCAGGGCTACGAGCGCTGGACATCGGCACTCGAGCCCGTCCTCGCGCCGCTGCGCACGAGCCGCCGCTGATGCGCCTCGCCTCCGACGCCCGGTCATGAACGCGCGAGCGCCGTCCTCCCCGGTCGCCGCACCGCCCATCGGTGCGGCCGCCACGGCCTATCTCGACGCACTCAGGGCGATTGCCGCCAATCTGGTGATCGGCTCGCACATCGTGCTGATCCACTTCGACGGGAAGATCCGCTACCCGGGCGGCAGCCTCGCGGTGGCGGTCTTCTTCCTGCTGTCGGGTTTCCTGATCACGCAATCGATGCTGAACTGGGCCGCGCGGCCCGGTCCCCGCCTGCCCGGCTTCCTGGCCGATCGGGTCGCCCGCATCATGACGCCCTTCGTGCCCGCCTTGCTGCTCATCGTGCTGGCCAACGGGTGGCTGATCTCCTCGCACTGGGGCGCGCCCGAGGTCAACACCGGCCTGCGGCCCTTCCTCGGCAACCTGCTGCAGCTGCAGGATCACAGCATTTTCCAGTTCCTCGAGATGCTGCGCCTCGACATGCCCTGGCGCATCCGGCCCTACAATACCGCCGAGCCGTTCTGGACCGTGTCGGTCGAGATGTGGATCTACGTCGCGATGGGCCTGTTCGCCTTCTGTGTGCTGTGCCAGGAGCGGCTGCGCCGCCGCTACCTCTGGCCGCTGGCCGCGCTGAGCTTTCCGGTGCTGGTGTGGAACGCCGCTGCCGGCGGCGGCAAGTCGCTGACGCTGATCTGGCTCGTCGGTGCGGCGGCCGGATGGGCGTTCGCTCGACTGCCGGCCTACCGCCGCAGCGGCTGGCTGGCCGTGTGGCTGGTGGCCCTGGGTTCGGTGGCGCTGGCGGGCCGCGCAGCCAAGATCGGCTTCGACCCCTACGACCTGCAGACGGCGGCCCTGATCGCGCTGGTGATGTTCGGCGTGCTGTGCCATCTCCTGAATGCCCGCTCCGTTCCCGCTCCCGTCGAACGGGCGTGCCGCTTCTTCGCGTCCTACAGCTACAGCCTCTATCTCATCCACAACACCGTGCTGATCGTCGTCTGGGAGACGACCCGTGGCGCGCCCCGCTGGCTGGCCATCGTGGGCGGCGTGCTGCTCTCGCACCTGGTCGCCTACGGGCTCTATCTCGCGTTCGAGCGCCACTACCGCCATGTGGCGCGTTGGCTGAGGCCGCGTTTCGAGCAGGCACTGCTGCCGCGTTCGCGCCCGGCCCGGCTGCCGACGGCTCACGGGACGGTCGGTCTCGAGGCCGCCTCGCGCTTCTGAACCGGAGAAACCTACAGTCACGCTCGTCACGTTTGTTGCGGCGCAGCAAGTGCGTAAACTGCACCGATGAATATTCACGTTCCCGCAGCGCGCGCACCCGGTGGACGGGTCGATGCGCAGCGGGCCGTCTCGAGCGAGGCCGGAGCGTCCGGTGGGGCGGCGCGCGCCGCTCGCCCGCTGCTGCCGGTGGCAGCCGGGCTGCTGCTGCTCTACCTGCCCAGCATCACGGACCTCGCGCAGGGCCTGTGGCAGACCGACACCCACTCGCACGGCCCCATCGTGCTGGCGGTCGTCGTCTGGCTCTTCTACCAGCAGATCCGGCCGGCACTCGCCGACGGATCGGCAGGCTCCAGCGCGCGGCGGTCGGTGCCGGGCTGGCTGCTGCTCGCCGTGGGGCTGTTGGTCTACGTGCTCGGGCGTTCGCAGTCCTTCCCGGTCCTGGAGGTGGCGTCGCTGCTGCCGGTGCTGTTGGGCTGCTCGCTGCTGCTGCTGGGCGCGCCCACCACGCGAAGGCTGTGGTTCGCTTTCCTGTTCCTGTGCTTCCTGATCCCGATGCCGGGTTCGATGGTCGACGCGATCACGCAGCCCCTGAAGATCGGCGTTTCTTACGTTGTCGAACATCTGTTGCACGCCGCCGGCTACCCGATCGCCCGTGCCGGCGTGGTCCTGACCGTCGGCCAGTACAAGCTGCAGGTGGCCGACGCCTGCTCGGGCCTGAACTCGCTGTTCATGCTGGAGGCCTTCGGGCTGCTCTACCTCAACGTGGTCCGCCACGCATCGGCCCTGCGCAATGCGGTGCTCGCGGTGCTGATCGTGCCGATCTCGTTCGCTTCCAACGTGCTGCGCGTCGTGGTGCTGGTGCTGATCACCCACCACTACGGCGACGCCGCGGGGCAGGGCTTCATTCATGGCTTCTCGGGCATGGTGCTGTTCGCCGCGGCGCTGTGCATGACGGTGCTGGCCGACACCGCCCTGCGCCGGCTCCCCGCGTTGCGCGGCGTCCGGCACGAGGCGCCGCAATGAGCGCGGCCCTGACGACGCCCACGGCATCGGCGGGCGCCCGCGCGGGCCTGTCCTGGCGTTCGAGCCTCGCCGTGTTCCTGCTGATGCTGCTGGCCGCCGTGGCGGCCTGGCAGCTCACGCCTCGCGCGCTGCCGGGCGCGGCGGGCGCGGGTCCGCTGCCGCAGCTCGAACTGGCGGTGCCCCCGGTCATCGGCGAGTGGCGGCTCGTGCCCTCGCTGCGAGAACAGGTCGATCTGGCGGTCGACCGCGACGGCGAACGGCTCATCAGCCAACCCTATGACCAGACCCTGCTGCGCACCTACCAGAACGTGCGCGGGGAACAGATCCTGCTCGCGGTGGCCTACACCCGGCAGCAGAGCCAGGAGGTCAAGGTGCATCGGCCCGAGGTCTGCTACACGGCCGTCGGCTTCGAGGTGCTGTCGCTCGATCCGGCCCGCCTGGGTGTGGCGGCCGCAGGCACGCAGCCCGTCGACGGCATGCGCATGGTGGCGCGCAGCATGCACCACACCGAGGCCGTCAGCTACTGGATCCGCATGGGCGGCATCTACAGCCAGAACGCGTTCGACACCCGCCTGCACCTGCTGGCCGAGGGGCTGCAGGGCCGCCTGCGAGACGGCGCGCTGGTGCGCGCCTCACGCATCGTCGCCGACCCGCGCGAAGCAGCGGCGGCCTATCCGCAGATCGAGCACTTCCTGTCCGAGTTCACTGCAGCGTTGACGCCCGAGGTGCGTGCGCTCCTGCTCCTCTGAACCCCACCATGCCTGTCGAACCTTCTGCCTCACCGGCCGCCGCAACCCGCGTCCTGCTCGTGATCCCCACGCTCAACGAGGCGGCCCACATCGACGGCCTGCTCGCAGGGCTGCTGGCGGATCCGCCGGCCTCCGCGAGCTGGCGCATCATCGTCGTCGACGGCGGCAGCACCGACGGCACCGTCGAGAAGGTCCAGGCCGTGGCAGCGCAGCAACCCGCGGTGCAGTGGCTGCACAACCCGGCGCGCATCCAGAGCGCGGCGCTCAACCTGGCGGCGCGGCAGTTCGGCCGCGAGGCCGACGTGCTGATCCGCTGCGACGCCCACGCCGTCTACCCCGCCGGCTTCTGCCAGCGCCTGCTCGATACGCTGGCCCGTTCCGGCGCCGATGCGGTGGTGGTGCCCATGGACTCCATCGGCCACGGCTGCCTCGAGCGCGCCGTGGCCTGGGTGTCCAATTCGCCGGTCGGCACCGGCGGCTCGGCGCATCGCGGCGGCCACCGCAGCGGCTTTGTCGACCATGGCCATCACGCCGCATTCCGCATGGACATGTTCCGCCGCGCCGGCGGCTACGACGAGAGCTTCACGCACAACGAGGACGCCGAGCTCGACTGCCGGCAGCGCGCCCTCGGTGCCCGCATCTACCTGGACGCCGACATCCGCCTCGGCTACCACCCGCGCAGCAGCCTGCCGGCGCTGGCGCGTCAGTACTTCCGCTACGGCGCCGGACGCTCGCGCACTGCGCGCCGCCATCCGGGCTCGCTGCGCCTGCGGCAGCTTGCCGTGCCCGCGCATCTGCTGCTGTCGGTGCTGGCTGTCGCGATCAGTCCCTGGTTCGCCGGGCTGCTGGCGTGGCCGGCGTTCTACGTCGGCGTGCTGCTGCTCACGTCGCTGCTGATGGCGGTGCGGCACCGCTCGGCCTGCGGCCTGCTGGCCGGCGTGGCCGCCGCCACCATGCACACGGCCTGGGCGCTGGGCTTCCTGTCGGGTCTGGTGGGCCGGCGCGAGCAGGCCTGGCAGCCGGTGCTGGCCGCCCCCCTGTGGCCCGCTGAAACGAGAGCCCCCGCCTGATGAACCCGTCCACCTTGAACGTTCTGCTGGTCGATCCCTCGCTGTTCACCGCACCCTACGACGCGGCGCTCACCGAAGGACTGCTTGCGGCCGGCGTGCAGCCCACGTGGGCCGTGCGGCCCACACGCAAGGGCGACCGCCCCGAGCTCCCCGAGGCCCACGTCGACCCCTTCTTCTACAAGGTCATCGACGAGGCCCCGGGCCTGCCGCGTGCGCTGCGTGCCCTGGCCAAGGGCCTGTCGCACGCGATCGGCCTGCTGCAGCTGTGCCGGCGCGTGGTGGTGCGCCGCCCGGCGGTCGTGCACTTCCAGTGGGTGGTGGTGCCGCCGCTCGACACGCTGGCCATCCTGTTCATCCGCATGCGCTGCCCGGTCGTTCTGACCGTGCACGACACGGTGCCCTTCAACGGCGAGCGCATGTCGCTGCTGCAGAACCTGGCGTTCGATCTGCCCATCAAGCTGGCCGACCGCGTGATCGTGCACACCCTGGCCGGCCGCGAGCGGCTGGTGAAGCGCGGCGTGTCGGCCGGCAAGCTGGCCGTGATCCCGCACGGCCCGCTGCGCCTGCAGGCCACGCCGTCGCCGGCCGGCCTGCGGCGTGACGACCCGCGCTGGAGCTTCGTGCTGTTCGGCGAGATCAAGCCCTACAAGGGGCTCGACGTGCTGATCGAGGCAGTGGCCCGCCTGCCGGCCGATGTGCGCCGCCAGTCGCGCTTCATCGTGGCCGGTCGGCCGCGCATGGACCTCGCGCCGCTGCAGGCCCGCATCGCGGAGCTGAAGCTCGACGACGCGATCGAGCTGCGCCCCCAGCGCCTCTCGGAACAGGAGATGGCCGATCTGTTCGCCCAGGCCCATGCCTTCGTGTTCCCCTACCGCCAGATCGACGCCAGCGGCGTGTACTACCTCGTCAAGTCGCTCGGCAAGTGGATGATCGCCAGCCGCGTCGGCATCTTTGCCGAAGACCTGCAGCACGGCACGCAGGGCGCGCTGGTGCCGCCGGAAGACATCGGCGCACTGGCCACGGCGCTGGCCGACGCGGTGATCCACCGCTCCATGCCGCGACCCCTGCCGCCCGGCAGCACCTGGGCCGGCATCGGCGTCACGACGCGGGTGCTGTACCAGCAGGCCATCGACGCACGCTCCGCACGCGCCCGGCCTCCCAAGGTCCAACCGCAGCCGCCGGCGCAATGAACAACCGCCGCCTTCTCACCGCCCGACTGGCCGTGATGGCCGCTGCGGCCACCTGCGGACCCGGCCTGCTGACGGCCTGCGCGCAACCGCAGGGCGGGAGCGTGGCCGCCAGCGTGCCCAGCCAGCCGGTCGCGCCGGTGCGCGAATCGGGCTACAGGCTGGTGAAGAACTGGGACTTCAAGACGCTGATCCGCGACGACGCCGCGCTGCGCAAGGAGTTCTTCACCCGCTACATCTTCGCCAACGGCACGCTCGATCACGTGAACGACGAGTGGAGCCGCTATCGCGACAACAACAACCACGTCTTCACCGACACCGGCCTGTCGCTGGTGGCCCGTGCGCCCGGCGAACTGAAGCCCGGCAAGGTGGAGAGCGGCATGCTGCGTTCGCGCTGGAGCGGCCAGTACGGCGTGTACGAGATCCGCATGAAGGCGCCGCCGGGTCGCGGCACCTGGCCCGCGTTCTGGCTCAACCCGCAGGACCAGACCTGGCCACCCGAGATCGACGTGGTGGAGATCGTGAACAACGGCGACGGCGGCACGCGGCGCAGCTTCCACTTTCTGCACGGCGTGGGCACCAAGAACGCGAAGCAGCGCGTCAGCAGGCTCGACGCGCAGAAGACCTATGTGCCGGGCACCGATTTCGCCGAACAGTTCCACGTGTTCTCGGTCGAGTGGACACCCGACAGCGTGCGCCACTACGTGGACGGGGTGCTGGTGACCGACCGCGACTACCTCTGGGTGCACAACGACGGCCGGGACGCCGGTGCGGCCCATGTGCTGGTCAACCTGGCCATCGGCGGCAACTGGCCCGGCCCGCCGAACGCCGCGTCGCTGCCGGCCAGCCTCGAGATCGACTACATCCGCGTCTGGCAGCGCTGAACCATGCACAGCCTCTCCACCACGGCCCCGTTCGACGCCCAGGCGCCGCTGGACGCTGCCGACACGCGGCACCAGGGCAGGGCGCTGCGCGGCTCCATCGTCTTTCTGCTGCTCTCCACCACCGTGCTGCAGCGCTTCGGGCTGAACTTCGGCAGCTATTCGGCCAACGTCACCTTGCTGGCGATGTTCGGCGTGCTCGGCGTGGCGCTGGCATCCAGCCGGCTGAGCTTTGCGGTCGAGCGCGTGTTCCTCTACGTGCTGTGCATCGCCGTCGCGGCGGCCAGCATGCTGACCAACCTGAACTTCTCGCAGATCGACCGTTCGTCGTTCTCGTCGCTGCTGCTGCTGGTGGTGATGTTCGTGCCCTTCCTGTTCGTCCTCAAGCCCGACCCCACCGGGCGCAACGACGCCGACTGGGTGATGCGCTGCTTCTCCAACATCGCGCTGTTCTGCGCTTTCGCGGGCATCGCGCAGTTCTTCACCCAATTCGTGATGAAGCCCCCGTGGCTGTTCGACTTCACCGAATCCATTCCCTTCATCCTGCGAGGGCCGAGCGGATTCAACACCGTCATCCCGGTCGGTTCGCTGTTCAAGTCCAACGGTTTCTTCTTCCGCGAGCCGTCGGGCTTCTCGTTCACCATGGCGTTCGCGCTGCTGGTCGAGGTGGCGCTCTACAAGCGCCTGCCGCGCATCGGCGCGTTCGCGTTGGCACTGCTGCTCACCTATTCGGGCACCGGCATCCTGGCGCTGTTCATCGGCTTGCTGTTCCCGCTGGGCCTGCGCACGGTGCTGCGGCTGGGCGCGGTGGCGCTGGTCGGCGGCCTGGCGGTGCTGGTGCTGGGCGACGCACTGAACCTGTCGTTCACGCTCGGCCGCATCGGCGAGTTCGGCTCCGAGCGCAGCAGCGCGTACATCCGCTACGTCGCGCCTTTCCGCGTCATCGCCGACACGATGATGAGCGACGCCTGGAGCTTCTGGCTGGGCCACGGGCCCGGCACCATCTACCGGCTCGGCCCGTCGTCCTCCTATGACTTCCACGACCCCACCTGGGCCAAGCTGCTGTTCGAATATGGCTTGCTCGGCTTCGTCGCCTTCGTCGCGCTGTTCGCCACGGCCTTGTACCGGCCGCGCGTGCCGCAGCAGCTGCGTGCCGTGTTGTTCTTCTCGTGGCTGCTGATGGGCGGGCACCTGCTGACGCCCGAGAACAACTACTTCACGCTGGTGCTCATTGGCCTGATGCCGCTGGCCGGCGTGGCGCTGGGCCGGCGCGTCGTGACCGAAGCATCCACGGACGCCGATGCAACATCTTCGTCGGCGTCGGACACGTCGATGGACGCCAAGCCCAGCGGAACCGAAACGAGATGACATCCCCCTTGCCCAAGATCAGCGTGGTGATCCCCTGCTTCAACTACGCCCGCTACGTGGGGCAGGCCATCGAGAGCGCGCTGGCGCAGGCGCATCCCGAGTCGGAGGTGGTGGTCGTCAACGACGGCTCCACCGACGGCTCGCTGGCAGTGATCGAGCGCTACGCGCCGCAGGTGGTGGTGATCGACCAGGTGAACCAGGGCTCCATCGCCGCCTACAACCGCGGCTTCTCGGAATCGAGCGGCGACGTGGTGATCTTCCTCGACGCCGACGACCTGCTGGAACCTGGCGCGCTGGCCGCCGTGGCGGCGGCCTGGACGCCAGCCTGCGCCAAGCTGCAGTACGACCTGAAGATCATCGACGCCGACGGCCGCGACACCGGCCGCCGCTTCTGCAACTTCGCCAGCGGCTACGGCACGGCCGAGGCCCGCAGCGCCTTCCTGCGCACCGGCACCTACCGCTGGCCCGTGACCACCGGCAACGCCTACTCGCGCTGGTTTCTGGAGCCGATGTTTCCGCTGCGCATCGAGCACGGCCCCGATGGCCACCTGAACACCGTGGCGCCGGTGTACGGCGACGTGAAGGTGCTGCCACAGGTGCTGGGCGCCTACCGGGTGCACGGCGCCAACATGTGGTCCAGCGACGGGTCCGACCATTCGCGTCTGCCGTTCCGCATCCACACCCGCCAGCGCGAAGTGGCCTTCATGCAACTGCACGCGCAGCAGCGCGGCGTGTTCCTGCCGGCCGGCAACGTGCTGGACCGCGAACTGCCCTTCTTGAACTACCGGCTCATGGCGCTGAAGCTCGGTCTGGCCTACACCGGCCAGGAGCACGATTCGCCCGGGTCGCTGGTGCGGCGAGCGGTGTCACTCATCGTGTCGGAGCCCCTGTCGCTCAAGCACCGCGTGGGTCACCTGGGGTGGTTCAGCGTGCTGGCGCTCGCGCCGCGGCGGGCCGTGCCGGCGCTCCTGCACCTGCGCTTCAACCGCAGTGAAC
Source organism: Methylibium sp. T29 (assembly GCF_000576205.1). NCBI lineage: Bacteria > Pseudomonadati > Pseudomonadota > Betaproteobacteria > Burkholderiales > Sphaerotilaceae > Methylibium > Methylibium sp. T29. The sequence goes on from NZ_AZND01000012.1 coordinate 29,158, forward strand.
TGCTTCAGTCGCTGCGGCGCTCCGTGGGGCTGGCCACCGCACGCTCCTGACGCAACGGCTGTCCGGGACCGGCCTGGAGGGCGGGCGCCGGCGCGCGCGTGGTCATGAGCGACAACGGCCGCTCGACCAGCAGAAAGAGCATCGCCGTGGGCCCCAGTGTCAGCACGAACAGGACGGGCAGCGCGGCCCAGAACAGCCATGCCCCCTGAACTGCCGGCGGCCAGGCCCAAGCGAGCAGCAGGAAGCCGGCATTGAGCACCAGGCCATGCAGCAGGTAGTAGGAATAGCTCATGTTGCCCAGCCAGCGCAGAGGCGTCCACGAGAAGCTGCGCGGCAAGCGGGCCGACGGCGACTGGAAGCACGCCAGGCAGAGCAGCGGCCACGCGACGAACAGGATGCAGACCTGCAGCGTCTGCAGGACCCGGCTACCCTCGACAGGCAACAGCATGCTGCCCAGGCCGACCAGCAGCGCCAGCAGCCCCGTGCGACCGGCCACGGGAGGTACGGTCCGCGGAGGCACCATGGCTTCGTGCAGCAGCATGCCCGCCACGAACATCATGAGCCGGATGGGCCCGCCCGCGAGCGCTCCGTGCAGCGCCAGCGCCCCGGCCAGCGCCAGAAGGCATGCCACCCGCCAGCGGCGGCTGCGCGCCCGCAGGCCCAGCGCACCGATGATGGCCGGCGTGGCCAGGTAGAAGAACATCTCGTAGCTCAGGGACCAGGCCACGGTGATCATGGCCTCGATGGGAAACAGCCCAGGCAGCAACAGCAGGTTCTGCAGCAGGTACAGGGCGGCTGCGGTGGCCGGCTCGGGAATGCGGCTCTCCGCAGGAAACGCGAACGACAGCAGCACGTAGGCGATGAACACGGCCAGGAAACTGGGGTAGATGCGGACGATCCGGCGCCGCATGAAGCGGAGAAACGGCTGCGGATGCCGCATCAGCGAGCCATAGATCAGGTAACCGCTGAGCACGAAGAACAGGTCGACGCCGGCGTGGCCGAAGGCGCGCAGCCCGAAGGCCAGCTGCAGCGTCGCGGGACTGTCCGCGATCCACGGCGTCACCATGCTCGCGTAGTGCGTGAGGAAAACCAGGAACACCGCGAAGCCGCGCAGCCCCTCCATCGGCCGGACGTTGTCTGCCTGGCCGCCGCGCGACAGTTCGAACCGTTGCGCGAGCCAGTTCATGCAGCTACCCCGCGGCCGACCCGAAACGGTTCATGTGCCCTTGCTGACGATGGCGTCTGTGGGCGCAGGTCGGTTCGGCGATGACGCGAGGAGCGGTGCGACGGCGGCATCGACCACCGCCATGAAATGCTCCTTGCTCAGTCGAGAGCAGAGTCTCTCGTATCCGTTGCGCGCCAACGACTCGGCGCGGGCCGGCTCGCGCAGCAGCGCGATGCAGTGCGCCGCAAACGCATCGGCATCATCAGCGCTCAGCATGTCGATGCCGTCGCGGAACAGGCCGTCATAGCCCGACAGCACGTGGGATGTGGCGATGACCGGCCGGCCATACTGGAAAGGCTCCAGCGCCTTGATGTTCGTGCCTGCGCCCCCGCGCATGGGCACGACGCAGGCGGTGGCCTGCGCATACGCATCGGCGAGCGAGTCCACGAAGCCCAGCGTCTCGACGCCGGCATGTTGGCTCCAGCGCGCCAGCAGCGGCGCAGCGCCGGACCCGACCACCAGGAATCGCGCCTCTGGGACCGCTTCGCGGACGCGTGGCCAGATGTCTGCCAGGAACCAGTCCACGGCGTCGGTGTTCGGCATGTAGTCGAGCAGGCCGATGAACATCAGGGCCGGACTGCTGGGCGGGTCGTATGGCGGAGGCCCGTTGCGCTCAGGCGCGGCAGGCAGGTTGGGGAGAACCGAGCCGGGCAGGGCCGCAAAGTAGCGGCGCTCGGCTTCGCGGCAGAAGAAGTAGTGCGCGTGCGGCCGGCTTCCCACGCGAAGCCGCACGAGCAGACGGTCGTTGAGCAGCCGCGTGAAGGCGCCCACCCACATCTTGAGGGTCGAGAGCGCGCGCCACGGGGGCTCGTAGACCGCGTCGTCGAAGTCGACGACGACAGGCACGTGCGGCGGCAACTGCAGCTTCAAGGCCGGCTTGACGTAGCGGCTCACGATGAGGTCGTAGCTCGCCAGGTCGACGTGCTGCTCCACGGTGCGAGTGACGTGATCCGAAGGCAGGTCGAAGCGCGGTCGGCTCGACAGGCTTCCGACGGTGACCCCGATCTCGACGACGCGGGCACCGTGGAAATCGGCCACGGTCACCGGCGGTGCACTTGATCCGCGCCCGTCGAAGCGCAGCACCAGCACATCGACCGCACCATGGCGCAGCAGGGCGTCGATGAGGTGACGGCTGCGCTGCGCCGAGCCCCATTTCTGCAGCGGGGAGATGTACGTGAGTAGGAGGACTCTCTTCGACATCTGAGTTCGTATCGAATCAATAGTGCTGCAGTCGCGCTTTGGCCAAGGAGGGAAATTCGCGATGTGTCATGGTTGTCGCGGGCTCATGCGTAGTGGCGTTGTCGTCTTTATCGGCGGTGTCATGACACGACCGAGCTTCCACGAGCCGTGCCGCGCTTGGTGTCGAAGTGGCAAGCTCGCTGAGCTGCGAAGCGGAAATGCTCTTTACTTGCGGCAGTGCAGATTCGACTATCCGATGAAGGGCTGGAAGGTTGTCGACGAAGTCGTTCAGCAGCGTTGTCAGACGCTGGGCATCAGCCGCGCCACTGGGGTCCAACAAGAACTTCTCCGGATAGCTGAAGTGCGCAAAGAGCCCTTGAAACTTGTCTTGATAAGTCAACGACGCCACCGGCCGACCCATGCCGAGCGCTGCGATGGCCAGATGCATGCGCGCAGTCACCACGCCATCGATTAGCCCGGCCAACGCCTTCAGGTTCGCCGCGGCGATCGGCGTGCTGTCATAGCGAACGCGATCGCCCAGACGTCCGGAGACCGCACGGAAAATGGGACCGAGACACGCGTCGTCGCCGTCTTTTCCGCGAAAGTCGTGCGGCAGGAAGAGGAAGGCGACGGGCCGCGTCTCGGCGACCGCTGAGATGCTCGTTGCCGATGCGTCGATCAGGCGAGCCAGTTGTTCCCCCGACGCATTCTTGATCAGCATCGGGTGCATGTTGAAGCCCAGAACGGTGTTGCCAAGATCGCGCTGTGCCTGCACCCATGCGGCGGCTTCTGCCATGGATGGGAAGTCGGCGCGAGGTTCGAGCAGAAAGGCTGCATCGGCAACCAATCGGGCCGGCGTGCGCGTGAACCGCTGGAACCGATCGAACGAAATTGGATCGCGCACGTTGAGCTTTATGCGCGCGCTCAGTTCATCGAAGACGTCACGCACGAGCGGGTTGGCCGACGCGTTGAAGCTGAAGCCCGAAACGATCGTGCGAACACCCCGTCTCGCCATGGCATCCGACAGCAGAAGTAGCTTGGAAGTGGTGAGCGGGCTGTAGTACCCATCCATCACATCGGCCCCGATCGTCACCATCAATTCGGGACCGAAGACCAGCATGGCGCGCACGGCCTCCTCAAAGCCGCAGTCCCATGCGTCAATCGGTGCAAAGCCCAGAACCTTGGCTCGGGCGCGGGCCTGATCCGAAGCGACGACGACACCAACTTCCAAGTCCGGACGATCGATACGAAGCTTGGTAATCAAGCCTTGGATCATGGCCTCGTCGCCTTTGGACCCATCGAGCGTCCAGGGGTCGCACGGCAAGACCAACAGCCTTCCGGAACTCACTGAAACTGCACTGATCTCCCGTGTGTTCACGCGACGTGCCGCAGTCCGCAGGGACGAAACGTCTCTCCAGTTTTTCAAGTACTGACGGGGGTGAGCCAGAAGTTTGCGAAGCACGGGTGAATCTCGCCAGTTGAGGATCAGGTGGTGCGGGGCCGCTTGATAAGCGACAAGGTGTCGTTCAGAGCCGAAGGGGCTAGCAACCTGACAGTCGCTAGATAGGTGAGCCCCCCGCAGCCGGTGAGAGCCAATAGGCGCAGCAGGTTGCCAATCGGGGCATGCGACAGCTGCGCCGTGAGGAACACGACCGTCGTCACCATGAGGCACTCGCGGCGAAGAAGGGCCACAACCGACCCGCGAGCCGCCGAAGCGAAACGCCGACCAGACGCCGGAGGAGGTAGAAATTGATCGGCGTGATCGCCAGCTGGCTGGCCACAAATGCCATCAGGATGCCGGTCAGACCGTCATTTCGCGCAAGGTAGAGCGCTAGCGCGGTGACGGCGATCTTGACGACCATGAGAACCAAACCTACGCGAGGCTTGCCCATCGCGTTGTACAGGGTCACGTTGTAGAACTGGACCACCTGGACGACGGCAAGCGCCGACATGAAGCGCATGACCTCGGCGCTGTCTAGCCATTTCTCGCCGAACAGGACCACCGTCAACGAGGGCGCTACTGCCGCGACCAGGCAGAACACCGGAACTGCAACGGTGACCGTCAACGTGACGCTTCGGTAGTAGGCCGCAAGCAGAGCCTCGCGGTCCGATGCAAGCCTGGAGAAGCCGTTGAGGATGACATCAAGGATCGAGGCGCTCAACGTTTGCATCAGCGCCTGGTAGACCTTGATACCCACCGTGTACACCGCCAAGGCCACAGGCCCGACAGTCGCTACCAGGAACACATCGATGTAGCGCGTGCTCGCAAAGTCCAGGAGATTCGACGCGAGCCGATAGCTGCCATACGAGACGAGCGAGCGTGTACCACGCATGTCGACCCGCCGCGACAGTTTCCATTGCGGCCGGGCCAACAGCATCACAGAGACGCATGTGGCGCCAACCACACTTTGCGCTACAAGACTCCACACGCCGAAGCCACCCGCGGCCAATGTCACTGCGATCACGCCGGCTACAACGATGGATGCCAGATTCACTTGTGCGAGCCATTTGTAGCGGAACTCGCGCTTGTTCATTGCCGTTTGGCTGAATGCCGCTGCGGCAATCGGAACCGTCACCGACGTCACACGCAGCACATCCGTCAAGGTCGGAAGACTCATCCAGGCGGCGATGGTCGGCGCAAGGAGCCAAAGTGCGCCTGCCAGCAGCAGTGCAAGGCCGAGATTGAGCCAGAACACGCAGTTCAACTGCTCCTCGCTGATGTGCTGAGTCTGGACGACGGCTTCGCCGAGACCTTGCTCCGCCAGTAGCCCAGTCAACGCCAGAACGACGGAAGCCGCAGCGAAAAGGCCGATCTGGTCTTGCGAAAGCAAGCGAGTCATGAACATGAACAGCAGCAGCCCGCTCAGGCGGATGCTCCAGTTCTGGATCGTGGACCAGATCAGACCGGCTCTGACCTTGGTATGCAATGAGGTCATTGCTTGATGTTCACCGAGCGGAAGGTGAGCGCGATGGCTTCTGCAGGAAGGGGTGGCCGCGCGTGTGTTGCCGGTGTTGGCTGCTGTGCTTGCAATGCGGTTTCCAGGGCGGTGAGCTGCGCCGCATTCCAGGCGAGGGCCGCATCGCGCGCCCGGCGCGCCAGTTGCGCGCGGTCAGCCGTGCTGTCGAGCAGGCGCAGCACCTCGCGAGCGAAGCCCGCCGCGTCGTCGTCTTCAACCATGAGGAAGGCGGAGCCGCCGTGCTCGCCCAGACCGCGCGCCCCGGACGTGGTCGACACGATCGGCATGCCGGCGGCCATGGCATCGAGCAGCTTGATGTTGACGCCGGTGCCGGCGAGCACCGGGTTGACGAAGACGCCCGCCGCAGAGAACGCATCGCGCAGGTCGGGTACGAAGCCGAGCTTGACCACCCCCGGCGCATCGGGGATCGCAGTGCAGACACCGCCCACCAGCAGCAGCTCCGCATTCGGTCGCTGCTGCCTCACGAGCGGCAACACGCGGCCGATGAAGTAGCGCGCGCCCTGCACGTTGAGCGGATTGCCGGAGCCGACGAACACCACCGCAGGGCGGTCAGCGGACTTCACGGGTTCGCCGATGTCGATGAGGTGCCCCACCTGCAGCACGCGCGTCGCGGCGCCAGCCAGGCGGGCCGCAAAGTCGCGCGCCTCGGTGGGCTGGATTGCCAGCACGTAGTCGGCGCGCCGGAAGCCGCGTTCCTCTTCGGACAGCGTGGTCGAGAACCACTGTGGCTTCATGCCCGCGTCAAGGTAGTGCCTGTGGCGCAGGCCGAAGCGGTCGTGTGTGTCGAGCACGCGAATCACGTCACGCTCGAAGGCGTCGAAGGCCTTCGACAGGAATACGTATTCCACGAACACGGCGTCGAAGCGGTGCGCCGCCTGCAGCTTCCGCAGCGCGGCTGTGCACGCCTCGTCGTACCAGGCGTCGAGCGGCCAGCGGTAGGCGGCGTCGATCTTCAGTGCCCGGCCTGCGCGCCGCAGCAAGCCGGCCATGCGTGCGGCCACGCCAGTGGCTGGTGGCGTGGGCAGCATGTGCAGGCGGTTGGCGCCGAAGCGGGCGCGCATCGCGCCTTCATCGCAGGTCTCGAGCGGCAGACAGGCGAAGTGCACTGTGTGGCCGCCACGCACAAGCTCCTGCGTGAGGGTGGCGATGCGCGCGCGGTTGCCTGCGTCGACCGGATCGGTCGGAACAGGCGAGACGACAAGGATCTTCATGACTGCGCCCGCCCGCTACCGCACCACACCCAGCTGCCGCAGCGACTGCATCAGCAGCTTCGGCCGCGTGCCGGGCGCAAAGCGCCACAGCACCAGCCGGCGCGCCAGCGGTGCCGGTGCCACCAGCACGAGCACCGTCCACAGGGTGATCGCTGCACGCGCCTGCAGGCGCATGCCCTGCGGCCGGCCCCAGCCGCGCAGCAGGTCGCCCATCAGGTTGAGCCGGTTGTCGCGCGGCAGCGGGTGGGTATCGGGCGCCAGCCGGTACGAGGCCACGCGATACGGCAGCAGCGTGAGGCTGTAGCGCACCGCGTCGTCCGGCACCTGGATGCCGACGCGCGCCGCCGTGCGCTGTGCATAGGCAAACAGCTGCGTGGCGCGCGTCACCTCGCGGCCGAAGCGCAGGGTGTCGAGTTCGCTGAAGGCGCCGTCGTTCTGGCCGTGGATGCGGTAGCTCACCAGCGGCTTGGGCACGGTGATCACGTCGCCCAGGTAGGGCGCGGCGGCGATGCAGCAGGAGTCGGCGGCGCGGCCGCCCGCGTGGTCGAGCGGGAAAATCTTCTGAAGGAACTCGCGGCTGTACACGTTGCCCGAACCCGGCGGGGTGGGGTAGGCGCTGGTGGTCATGACCCAGCGGCGCGCTTCCTCCGGCGTGGGCACCAGGTGGTACTGCGGCAACACGCTGCCCAGCGGTCGCAGCGCGGCGTCCACGCTGCGCATCTGGAACTGCACCTTGCTGATGCCCGGCCGCCACACGGCGGCGGCTTCGCGCACCACACTCGGGTCCAGCACGTCGTCGGAGTCGAGGAAGATCACCACGTTGCCGCGGCATGCCGCGAAGCCGGTGTTGCACGCGCCCACCTGGCCCTGGTTGTCCTGGTGGAGCGCGGTGATGCGCGGGCCGTAGCGGGCCATCACCTCGCGCGAGCCGTCCGTGGAACCGTCGTCGACGACGATCACCTCCACGTGCGGCCAGTCGAGCGCGAGCGCGCTGTCGATGGCATCGCCGATGAAGCGCGCGTAGTTGTAGTTGGGGATGACCACCGAGACGCGGATCTCGTCGCCCGTGCGGGCCGGCGCCACCACGCCGCCGTCGGCGCCTGGGGATCGAAGCGCTTGCAACACGGCGGCTCCGGAGCCTATTGCTCGTTGACGATCACGCCCGCCAGCTGGGCGGGGCCCTTGGCCAGGGCGTTGATCAGCGTCTGCATGCTCTTCATGCGGCTCTTGCCGCGCCGTCCGATCACCAGGGCGGCACCGCACTTCGCGGCCACCACGCGGGCGTCGGCCCCATGCACCGAAGCCGGTGTGTCGACCACCACGTGGTCGAACTTGGACAGCAGCTCGTGCATCAGCAACCCGAAGGCCGGGCGTTGCACCAGCTCCAGCGGGTTGGGTGGCACCGCGCCCACCGGCAGCACGAACAGCGTGGGCAGGTCGGGCACCTGGTGGATCACGTTCTGCCGCGAGCGCCCCGAAAGAATGCTGCTGAGGCCGTTGCTGTTGTCGATGCCGAACAGCTTGTGCTGGCGCGGCGTGCGCATGTCGGCGTCCACCAGCAGCGCGCGCCCGCCGAGCTGGCTGAAGGCCACCGCCATGTTGGCGGCGACGAAGGTCTTGCCATCGCCCACGTCGGGGCTCACCACGGCCAATGCGCGCCGCGCCTCGCTGAGGCTCAGCACGCCCATCATGAGCTGGCTGCGCAGTTCGCGGAAGGCTTCGGCCTGCTCGCTGAACGGGTTGGCGGCGACCACCAGTTCCGGGTCGCAATCCGATTTGCCGTCAGGCGCATAGGGGTAGTGGAACTGCTGCGACAACGCCCACAGCACGTCGTCGTTGGTCGCCAGCTTGAGCGCCACCGCGGCCTCGCCGAAGCGCAGGCCGTGCTTGCGCTGGTAGGCGAGGATCTTGTCGATCTGCGCGTCGTTCAGGCGCTTGGCGTCGCGGATGATCTCGCCGATGGAGCGGTCGTGCAGGTCGTTCACGTCCTCGGTGCCCTCGGCGGCGGACAACGTGGGGCTGTCGGCGTCCGCCGGCCCGGCCGAGGCGCCGAGCGGCTGGTGAGCGATGATCGGTTCGCGTCTCATGATCGGGCAGGGCCGGCGAGGCCACGGACGACGCGCGCTTGGTGAGTTTGAGTCGCGAGCCGCCCCCCGCGCTGCGGCTGGCGCGCGGCAGAGTCACCAGCAACGGCTGGCGGAGCCCGGTGACCACGTCGTCGACGGTGCGCATGCGTCGGTCCAGCAGTTCGCGTGCCAGCATCAGACCGATGCCGAGCAGCGTGCCCATGACGAGTGCCACCGCCACGTTGAGCAGCAGCCGCGGCGACGACGGGAACGCCGGTGCCGTGGCCTGCTTGAGTACCGACACGTTGGTCTGGGTGTTCTGGCTTTCCATGCTGGTCTGGTTCACCCGGGTGAGGACGGCGTCGTAGGCGCGCTGGGCGTTCTCCACGTCGCGCAGCAGCACGGCTGCTTCGTCACGCTGGCCCTTGAGCTGCAGCAGCTTGCTGCGTTGCTGCTGGATCTCGGCGTTGAGCTGGGCCAACCGCACCTGGTTCACGTTGTTGTTGGCGTTCAGGCTGCCGGCCACGCGGCTGGTCTGGGCCTGCACGCGTTTGCGGAGCTCATCGATGTTGGCGCGCAGTTCCACCACCTGCGGGTGGTTGTCGCCCAGGCGTTCGTTCAGCTCGTTCAGCTTCGCCTGCTGGCGCGACAGGTCGGCGGTCAGTGCGCCCACCACGGGGTTGGCCAGCACTTCCTGCATGCGGTCGTTGTTGCCGGTCGCCTCGTCCTGCCGGCCGCGCGATTCGACGGCAAGACCCTGCAGCACGACCATCTGCGTGGTCAGCTCGCTGAGCCGTGTGTTCTCCACATCGAGCCGCTCGTCGGTGGCCACGATGCCTTTCTGCTGCTGGTACGCCGACAGCTTGGCCTGCGCCTGTTCCAGCGCCTCGCGGGTTTGCTTGGAACGCTCATCGAAGAAGGCGTTGTACTGCTTGGCCGGCTCGACCTTCAGGTCGAGCGTGGTGTCGATGTAGGCCTGCATGAAGGCGTTGGCTACCGCAGCAGAGAACTTGGGGTCCGGCGACGAATAGGCGAGGGTGATGACGTTGGATTCGCGCGCCGGCAGGATGTCGAGCTTCTTCTGGATCAACGCCGCCAGCCAGGCCTCGAAGTCACCCTGCCCGCCGGTGGCCGCCTGCCACTGCTCGCGCAGCTCCACGCTTTCGTTGAGTTTCAGGCCCGGGCTGCGCAGGGCCCGCAGTGCCACGCGCTCGCTGCGCACCACGTCGAGCTGCGTGGCCATGAACCCCAGCGGCACGATGCCGCCGGCCGCCGCGGTGTTGCCGCCCAGGTCGGGCAGCTTCACGTCGATCAGCACCGAAGCGGTCGACGTGTACTGCTTCGGCAGCAACAGGCTGACCGCCACCGCGCACGCCACGATCACGGCGAGGACGAGGAAGCCCGAGGTCCAGCGGGCGCGGACGATGGTGAAGAACTGGCTGAAGGTCATGGGCGTGAGCGCGATGGGGCGTGGCGTGGAAAGGGGCAGGCCGGCGGCTCAGCGCAGCCCCTGGATGCCCTTGTTGCGGGCCTCGGCATCGAGCGCGGCACGCGCGGCGGCCGAGGCCGAAGCCGCGGGCACTGCGGGCGGGAGGG